>QYQN01000006.1 GCA_007280895.1 Methylococcaceae bacterium | reverse complement strand
TCGTTGATCGTCTTTGTGCCTCTAACAGCTTCCAAAGCAATCTTGGCTTTTTGAGCCCCTGTAAAAATCTTCCGTTTGCTTTCGTTCATTTCACAATTCTCATTTTTTGACAGAGCATAGCTTAAACTATTGTCCGGATTTCAGGGTCCACTATAATTTTTTCATAAAAAAAACAGCCTAAGCTCGCAATGAGTTTATGCCATCTAACTTCAAGCTATCGCGTTCGAAATCATATTGGAGATTACAGGCTGACCGTTTACTTTTATAATTCTATACGCTTATATTGCTTTGTTCACGCAACTTACCGTACTTAGCCAATCGTTCACCAAGGTTTTTTTATTCTGTGCGCTACGCCCCTACTTTTGTTTTTGATATTTATTTTCTTGGTCAATAAAAAACCCGCTAAGCCAGATAGCTTGCGGGTTTTTTATACTTATCTGCATAACGTAGTATGCTTTTTTGGCGGAGAAAGAGGGATTCGAACCCTCGATACGTTACCGTATACACACTTTCCAGGCGTGCGCCTTCGACCGCTCGGCCATCTCTCCAGTTGTTTCTTTAACAAAAGTTAGCCGCAAAGAATAGTGCAGTTTTATTGATGTTGCAATGGCTTTTGCGTATTAATGTTTAATTATTCTTTATTGGCTTCAAGTTCATCCCAGCGTTGGTAGTGTGTGGCAAGCTGAGTTTCTAAGCGCTTAAGCTCTGCTAAGGTTTCGTTAATTACTGCGGGCGAGTTGTTGTAAAACTCGGTTGAGCTGATTTTTGTGTTGAGTTCAGCTTGACGTGTTTCTAATTCTTCAATACAAAGAGGTAAGTCATTAAGCTCTTGTTGTTCTTTAAAACTTAGTTTTTTCTTTTTGCTGCTGACTGATTTTAGGTCTTTTGTTTTGTTATCCTGTATTTTTTTCGCTGCATTTTCTGTGCTTTTTAGGTTATTGCTGTAGTCTAGCCAATCGCTGTAGCCACCTATAAATTCTAAAACTTTGCCGCTGCCATCCAGTACAAAGACGCTGGTGACGACGTTGTCTAAAAAGGCACGGTCATGGCTGACCAATAATAACGTGCCATCATAGTTGGTTAACTTTTCTTCTAAAAGTTCAAGTGTTTCTAAGTCAAGATCGTTGGTGGGCTCGTCCATGACAATAAGATTTGCCGGTTTGGTAAATAAACGTGCCAGTAATAGCCTGTTTTTTTCGCCACCTGATAAGCTTTTTACGGGTGAGCGTGCACGCGCAGGTGCAAATAAAAAATCACCTAAATAGGACATTACATGTCTTTTATTACCAGCAATTTCAACAAAATCATTACCATCGGCAACCGTGTCGGCAACAGTCATGTTTGGATCAAGTTGGTCGCGTAATTGGTCAAAATAGGCCGTTTCTAATTTTGTGCCTTGATCAACAGTGCCTGAGGTCGGTTCAATTTGTTTTAAGAGTAGCTTGAGTAGTGTTGATTTACCGGCACCATTTGCGCCAATAAGTCCTATTTTGTCGCCACGCTGGATTAAGGTAGAGAAGTTTTCAATAATGCGTTTGTCTTGATAGGCAAAGTTGATGTCAGTGACTTCAATTACTTTTTTGCCTGAGGCATCGCCTCGGTTTAACGCCAATTTTGCCGTGCCTTGAACATTTCGGCGTTGTGCGCGTTCGTCTCGTAGTTTTTCTAAGGCTCTTACACGTCCTTCATTGCGTGTTCTACGTGCTTTTACGCCTTGTCTTATCCACACCTCTTCATCAGCAAGTTTTTTATCAAACTCGGCGTTTTGATTTGCTTCGTCTTCAAGAGCGGCGGCTTTGCGGCGTAAATAATCATCATAACTGCCTTGCCAAGACACTAAATTACCGCGGTCTAAATCAACAATGCGCGTGGCTAAGGTCTGTAGAAAAGAGCGATCATGAGTGACAAATAATACTGCACCTTGAAAGTTTAAGAGTTGTTCTTCTAACCAAGCAATGCTTTCAAAATCAAGGTGATTAGTAGGCTCATCTAATAATAAAACATCAGGATCAATAACCAAGGCACGCGCTAGTGCAACACGTCGTTTCCACCCACCTGATAAATCTTTGATGGATAATTCTCCAGGCAATTCTAGTTTGCTTAAAGTAGTTTCAACGCGTTGTTGAAAATGCCAGCCGTTATGAGATTCAAGTTGATGCTGTAAGTCGCCTAATTCGGTAAGACTTTTTTCATCGCCATAATCCATAGTTAACGATAGATGATGGTAGCGCGTCAGCCACTGACCTAATTCGCCTAGACCATCGGCAACAGCATCGTAAATAGTGGCATCATCTTTAAGATCGGGGGCTTGTTCTAACCATGATAATTTCAGTCCAGGTTGACGCCAAATGTCGCCGTGATCTGCATAAATATTGCCTGCTATGATTTTCATTAAGGTGGATTTACCTTCACCATTACGGCCTAACAGGCCGACCCGTTCTCCTGCGTCTAATTGAAATTCTGCATTTTTTAATAAAGCGTGAGTACCAAAAGCAATGGATACATTTGTTAAGCGTAATAAGGGCATGAGTAAGTGATTTAGTGAGGGTAAGAATAAGCAAAGCAGGCTGAGTTAAGGTTATATGCCTGTGTGTAAAACATACTATAGCCGTATTGCAGATAATCAATAAAGCTATTTATTGGGATTGATACTGGTGTGGCTAATGCGTGAGCGCTCAATCGATTAAAACTCAGCAAAAATATCCAATGCTTCTGCCAGCGTGCTGACAGGTTTAATGTGTAGACCTGTGACTTTTTGTTTTGGGGCATTGGCTTTGGGAATAACCGCATGAGTAAAGCCGTGTTTTGCTGCGTCGTTGATGCGTGCAAAACCATTGGCGACTGGACGTATTTCACCGCTTAACCCTACTTCGCCAAAAAATAACCAATGTTGTGGAATAATTTTGTTTTTTAAACTGGAGGTAATGCCCATTAAAATTGCTAAGTCTGAGCCTGTTTCGGTTACTTTGATGCCACCCACCACGTTGGCATAAATTTCATCTTGAGCCGTGATAATGCCGCCATGACGTGCTAAAACAGCGAGCAACATGGCCAGTCTATTTTGATCAAAGCCGACGGCTAGACGGCGTGGATTACCATATTGACAGTCTGTGACTAAGGCTTGAATTTCAACTAATAACGGGCGCGTACCTTCCCATAAAACGGTGACTACGCTACCAGCCGAAGCAATTTGACTGCGATTAAGAAATAATGCAGACGGGTTTTTTACTTCTTTTAAGCCCATGCTATCCATAGCAAAAAAACCCAGTTCACCCACGCTACCAAAGCGATTTTTATCTGCCCGTAACAGTCGATAACGGGCATCGTCGGTGGTGCTTAAAATAACTTGTGCATCGACAATGTGGCTGAGCGTCATTGGCCCTGCTAAGGCTTGATCTTTAGTAATGTGTCCCACCATAAAAATACTCACGTGATTTTTTTTTGCGTATTGGGTGAGGTAACTTGCCGACTCGCGTACTTGCGATACTGAACCAGGCGCTGAGTCAGATTCTTCGGTGCGCATGACTTGAATCGAGTCAATCACTAAGACTGCTGGTTTGACTGAATCTACAACTTCACAAATGCGCTGTACTGAGGTTTCTGCCAACATGTAAATGTGTTGAGTGGGTAATTTTAAGCGCTGCGCACGCTCAGCAATTTGCGATAAAGATTCTTCTCCAGAAACATACAGCACTTTAATTGCGCGCTCTGACATGGTGGCGATGGCTTGCAGGAGTAAGGTACTTTTACCTGCGCCAGGTGCGCCACCAATGAGCACAACACTGCCCACCACCATGCCGCCACCCAAGACGCGATCAAATTCATTAATGCCGGTGGCGATGCGTGGCGCCTGCGATAAATCAACGTCAGATAAACGCTGCACTTCTGATAATGTGCCTGCATAGCCTGATGAATGAGGGGCGGCGCGGCTAGAGGCTTTTGTTGCGATGCGTATTTCTTTTAGTGTATTCCATTCGCCGCATTGTCCACATTGTCCACCCCAGCGCGGATAATCTGCACCGCATTGCTCACAGACAAACGCACTATGCACTTTTTTAGCACTGACTTTAGTCATTGAGTTGCTCTCGATAGCCTTCTTGATAGCTAGGGTAGATGAACGTATAGCCTAAGTCTTTTAGACGTTGGTTATCACAACGTTTATTTGCTGTGACAGGGTTTTTAGCAGGCGCTTCGGTAGGAGCAGGGCAGTTCATCTGTTTGGTCAGCCACGACATCACTTCCCACATCGGGGCAGGGGCATTATCGCTAGCTAGGTAACAGGAGGCGAGTGGTTGATTTGAAAGACGTTTATTGATTAAAAACAGGAGGCTATGCACGCAGTCTTGTTGGTGAATGCGATTGGTGTAATAGGGTGGGGTACGTTGCACTTCAGGGGAAAATTGTGCAATCTTTAGCAGGTAGTGACGACCTGAACCGTAAATGCCAGAAAATCGGATGATGACATTGTCTGGGTGCGCCGCAGTAACCCGTTGTTCTGCAGAAACAATTAATTGGCTGGTGCGTTCTGTGGGGGCAGTGGGCGAGTCTTCATTCACCCATGCACCTGAATTTTCTCCATAAACGCTGGTGGAGGAGATAAAAAAACAAGGGGTGGTGGGGTGTTTAGTGAGTACATTGGTGAGTCCTGTTTCATAAATATCATGGTAACTGGCTTCACTCCGATCGGAAGACGACACGATAAACAGCAATAAATCGTAGTGCCCATTTAAACCCTCAAGTGAAGCAGCTTGCGAAATATCGGCGGCAAAATAGGTGATGCCGTGCTGAACTTTCGGTGGTGTGCGTTTTACGCCCGTCACGTGATGACCTAGGTGGATAAGTTCAACGGCGAGCTGTTGTCCAATAGCGCCGCAGCCAAAGATAAGTATATGTGCCATAAGTATGAGTAAATAAAGGTAAAAGTAAAAGAGTAGTCCAAATAAGGACTATTTTATTTTTTTTAAGCTTATTTTTAACCTGCTCAAAATAAATAATTAGGGTTCAACAACAAGCAGTAAGCGCCTTAGCTAGTGTTATCTTGCTAAGCGCATCGGTTACCTCTTAATGTTGATGACTGCACCAATGATGCGAAGAGGCTTAAGTAAAGTAATGGCGGAATGCTGCACTGTTGAGTGCCTGCAAAGTTCCCATAAATTTTTGATTCATCATTTTGTAACAAGCCCTAGCTATCCTAACCAAATTTTAAACCACTAGGCAATTCAATGTTTGATCAATCTTTATTAACAAAATCTAAAGCAGGTCTTTCGGAAATTGAGGCAGAGTATATTGCCGGCAGTTTGATAAAAATATGTCCACCTGTCTCGCCTCAACAAACAAATTTTGAGATTTCTAAGTTATTAGCTGAGCAGCGTGATTTAGTTTCAATTGCCGTTATTGAAAATAATAAACCAATCGGCCTAATTAACCGTAATTATTTTATGGAGGTTATGGCTAAACCATACCATCATGATTTATTTGATCGCAAAAGCTGTACTACCTTCATGGAAAAATTACCGCTGATTGTTGATCAAAACATGAGTATTCAAACGCTGAGTTTTAAAGTGTTAGATTCAGGCAGTAAAACATTGCAGGATGGTTTTATCATCACCAATGAAGAGGGCCAATATTTAGGTCTTGGTACGGGTGAAGATTTAGTTCGCGTTGTCTCTTTCTTACAAGCAGAGAAAAATCGCTTAATTTCAGAGAGTATTAATTACGCCAGTGTGATTCAAAAATCGTTCTTACGGTCTTCAAGAGAAGATATGAGCACTGTAATGACTGATTATTTTATGCATTGGGAGCCACGCGACAAAGTGGGGGGGGACTATTATTTCTGTAAAAAATTTGATGACGGTTTCTTTCTGGCATTAATCGATTGTACTGGACATGGTGTTCCAGGTGCTTTCATGACCTTAATCATGGCATCGTTTTTAGATCAGATTTTGCTAGAAGATAACCGTCATGATCCTGCTGATCTTTTAGCTTTAATGAATAAAAAAGTTAAAACTTCATTAGGGCAGGTTGCGCCAGTAGCTGTGGCGGGTGAAGAGCTTGATAGTTTTAATTTCACACCTGTTGGGCAGTCAGATGATGGCATGGATACCGCCTTTTGTTGGATTAATACACAGGAAAATTTTCTGATTTATGCAGGCGCCAAAACACCGTTATTTTATCTTCCAGAAGGTGGCGAAGAGGTGCTTACGTTAGAGCCAAATCGTAAAGGGGTGGGCTATATTGATTCTCCTATGGATTATGAATGGAAAAATCAACGTTTAGAGTTAACCAAAGGTATGTGTGTTTATCTCACCACAGACGGCATTATTGACCAAATTGGTGGCCCTAAAAAAATCGCGTTTGGTAAAAAACGTTTTACAACGATTATTAAAGAAAATTATCAAAAGCCAATGCTTGAGCAAGAAGACATTATTATGCAGGCCTATTATGAATATCAAGGAAAACAGCGTCGTCGTGATGACGTATCTGCACTGGGATTTAGAATTTAAATAACGAGGAAAAATTATGCTTATTGATGTATTTACCCTGTTCAGGGAAGAGGCCGATTCAAATGGAATTGTGTTTTATTACAGTGGTGTGCTTTCACAAAATGTAATTAAAGCGATGGGGGATTCTTTAAAACAAAAATTGCAGAAACAAGATGAAAAAGGCGCTAAATCGCGCAAAGTTTTTTCTACCTTTATTGAAATGATTCAAAATGCAATGCATTACTCGCCTTCTAGTCCTGATTATGTGCCAAGCTCACCCGATAACGATATCTCAAAAGAAGGCTCGATTATCGTAGGTAAAGATAACGATAAATATTTTATTATTTGCGCTAACTTTATCGAAAAACGTTTCGAGCAACGTATTCGGGAAAAGCTAGATCCCATTTTGAGCATGACAGCTGAAGAAATCAAATTAGCGTATCGTCAGCAATTGAAAAATGATCAGCATGGTGATGATTCAATTAGTAAAGGCGCTGGCTTAGGTTTTTTAACCTTAGCAAGAGATTCAGTCGAGCCCATTGAGTACGCTTTACGTTCGGCAGTTGGCAGCGAAGATGAGCTAACATGTTTTTATTTAAAAGCAACCATTTAATTTCTAATTAAGGAGTAAATATGACCGACTTATATATGGCAGGGAGTGCAGATACACCTGAAATTGATTTTAAATTTTCAAGCAATACCTTAGAAATGTCTGGAGAAGCCTATCCAGAAAACGGTGTAGAATTTTTTCTTCCTGTTTTGAAGCAATTGCAAGCCTATTTAAAGACCTTAGCAGGAGATTCTGTCGAGTTTAATTTTAAATTAACCTATTTCAATAGTGTCAGTACCAAAATTCTGTATAGCTTATTTGAGTTACTCAATGAGTACGCAAAGGCTAACCCAGATAGTGTGAAATTGAATTGGTTCCATGATGAAGATGACGATACTATCCTTAGCTTTGGTTTAGATATTCAGGAAGATTTTCCTTGGATTGATTTCAATGCGATTGTTGTTGCTTAATTTTCGAGATTATTTCGGTTACTAAGCTAATACTGAACAAATCAGGAGTGTGGGCTTTCTGCTAGGTAGCAAAGCGCGCACTCCTTTGGGCATCGTTTATTCATGCTGGGTTATGCTACGTTGGTGGTTTAGATTTCATCCTTATCGTTTTTAGTCATCGCCTTGTTTAGCGTCTTATGTGTGGCAGATGTGGTTGAATGTGAATAGAAATATTATTTAAAATAATGTTCTTTAATGTCATCTGCACACGCTACAAAGTCGGTGTAGCTTTTAGAAAAATTTAAGCTCGACTTGGTCGCTTGTTTGTCTAATATCTCCAGTAATATGGGAATGATTTTAGGGGAGTGCTTGTAATGATGCTGAGCAATAAGTTCTTCGCTGAAGCTAAGCAGGTGTTCTCGTTGGACATGCGCATCGTGTAGCATCCCTAATGTCTCTTGTAGTGCTTTTATATGTTGAATAAAATTTGTGGTCTTTTTTTCTGAATAAAGAGTTTGAAAAAATTCGATTAAATAGCGTAATTTTTTGCAATTTTTCCTTAACGAATGTAATGCTTCTGGCGTTGACGCTGGAGTCATTGCATCGCCCTTAATAATTAGTCGATTAAGTGCTTTTTTTAGTGTTAAATCGGCCGTGTGCTTAAGCGTATGATTCTTACCTAGTTGGCTTTGTTCTGCTAACTCATGGTTTAAAAAAAACTCCCATTCTGCAAGTTTGGTGTTATAAGCCGCTCCTTGCAATTCCTCTTTTAATGCTTGGTGTAATGTTTGTTGTGTGGCAACTAAGTGCGCTTGAAGTGTCAAAAACTCATCGTGTAATGCTTTAGGTAATAATGTTTCCAAAGAAAGTAAATTAATGATGAACACGTCTATGTCACGTTTTGAGCCAGTAATCTTATTCAACCAATTAAAAAATGCACTAAATTTTAAGTGGCTTGTGTTAGGTAATAGCCATTTAAGTTCGCTTAATAACACTCTAGTTTTACGAATCCCCATTCGATATTCGTGTAAAAATGTCTCATTGATGTCGTTAATTACTCCATGTTCAGTTGCTTTGATAAGACTAAGTTGTTGAGTATATAGTTTTATACAGGCACTATTGACCGACGTATGAGCGTGAAGATCAGTCGTGTTGAGGGTTTTGCTGTGCTTTAAAGGGTGTGGTGATTTAGGCATGATAATTTAAAGGATTCCTTAACAAGGACTATATGAGTGTGATCTGATTTCTGGTTAATTGGAGAGCAACTTAAGCAGTAAGGTTATTTCATTGTGGGTGTCTTGCGGCTTTTAAGATACATTAAGCACCTTTAATAGTTTACTCCTTAACAGCTACTTTGCGCGGTTGGGTTGAGTTTTTTAATTTACACAGAGAGGCGTGAGTTATGCAAAAAGAATTATGGTTATTGAGACATGGAAAATCTGATCGAGAGACTGATTTAGCAGATATTGATCGTCCCCTAAAAAAAAGGGGAGAAAAAAATGCCTTTGAAATGGGGAGTTGGATGAAGCAAAACCAGTTAATTCCTGAGCTGATTATTACGTCACCAGCAAAGCGTGCTTATGATACTGCCTGCATTGTGGCAGAAGCTATGCACGGTAACCCTGATCATATTGTCGTAGATAAGAGAGTTTATTTTCAAGGTATCGAGGCGATAAAAAACGTGTTGAGTGAGGCTGGTTTAACTAGCCATAAAATTTTAATCGTAGGACATAATCCTGATCTTGAAAATCTAGTGGAAGAGTTAGTAGGGTTTGAGCATCTTCCAGAAGCAAAGAAATTAATGCCTACAGCAACGTTAGTTAGGCTGTTATTAGAGGATGATATTAGCAATATTTCTGCGGGTACTGTTAAATTACTTGCGATTATGCGGCCAAAAGATTTGCCATAAATTAACATGGCGTAGCAAAGGTAAAATGATTGCCCTGAATAGTTAAGAAAAAAATTAATACATGATTCAACATAGAAAATATTTTTCTTTTTTAGATTCCGTGCGTGGTTTAGCGGCCGTGTCTGTGGTGAATGAGCATTTTGTAATTGCCTATGGTCTTCCTTGTAAAGCAGCGCTTTGTTCGCAATGGTTAGATAATTCGCCATTGCATATTTGGTGGGATGGTACGGCAGCGGTATCCATGTTTTTTGTGTTAAGTGGTTTTGTTTTATCGATTAATTATGTTGATACAAATTTTAGTGTTTACACCTTTAAATTAGTCGATTATTTTTTAAAAAGAGTATGCAGAATAGTATTGCCTTATCTAGCCGTGCTTTTGGTAAGTGCATGTGCTTATAAAATAATTATCAGCCAACCCTTGCTCATTACAACACTTGCCGCAACAGACTGGATTAACTTGATGTGGCGAGGTCATCCGCTGACTGCCTTTGCCATGCTTAGGGAAGCATTTATTTTTGTGCCGCCTACTGAATTGGTGCTTGTGCCTCAATCGTGGACCTTAGCAATTGAATTAGTAATGTCACTATTATTGCCAGTAGGCTTATTGTTTTTAGAAAATAGCCTTGCATGGCTGGTTTTTTTTACTTGTTTTGCTGTGCTATTTCTAAATGTATCCTTATTTTTAGTGCATTTTTTATTAGGCATACTGTTGGCTCGGTACCATCAAAAAATAATACAGTGGTTAAAAAAATCTGCGTGGGTGCGTTATAGCGTTTTTATAACTGCGTTGTTTTTTTATACGATTACAGATAGCTTTGCGGCGTTGTTAAACGATCCAGTAATATGGTTCACTACGGCATTAGGCTCGACAATGCTTTTATCATGCTGCTTAAGTTCAGAAAAAATGCAGAACATACTGGGTCATGCGAGTTTAAAATTTGTTGGTCAAGTCTCTTATAGTTTGTATTTAATTCACATGCTTGTGTTAATTTGTATAACACCATTCATGCTTCAACTTATTGAGTTAATTATTGATGAAAGAGCGGTGGTATGGCTCTGTGGATGGATAAGTACGCTCTTGGTGTCGTTATTTTTGGCAAACTATTTATATCAGTGGATTGAAAAGCCAAGTATAAATTTTGCAAAGCATCTTATTTATTTTAAGGATACGCATTGCGCATTGTTAAAATAAAGCACTGCTTTATCCAAACTTAGCATGTAAAGCAATGTTTTCACAAAGTTGTTACATTGACACAATATTATTGAACGGTTATTTTTAGCACCCCTAGTCTTCACCTTATTCGTTTGCTTGCTTGAGATACCTCTTTTTAGGGATATTTTTTTTTAATAAGGTTCTCATTCTGAGGGCAGCAGTCTACCGACATTAATCTGTCGAGGATGTTGTCACTCGATGGATGAGGTTGACTATGGCTTGAAATAGTTCATGTATAAATTTTGAAAGACGACCTTATTTTCAATGAGTTTTCTTAAAAAATTGTTGTTTTTTCTTACGCTAATGATGGCTACCAACTTAAGGCGGGACATGCTGCAAAGCTTTAGCGTTTGCACAGAGTCATGATACATCACGAACGATTTAATCTGCCCAATCTTAAGTGGGTAGCCCTAATGTTTACATTTGAGAGTTAATTATGAATTTTTCTATTAAAACAAAATCCATCTTCGCAGTATTAAGCTGGTGCTCTGTGCTAGCGACAAGTCAAACAGTCTTTGCGGTTCAAAAAGTTGAAGATGCTGTTCCTGCTTACACTAAAGCAAGTGGCATATCTGGTAATTTATCAAGTGTAGGGTCGGATACCTTAGCGAACCAAATGACGCTATGGGCTGAAGAATTTAATAGAATTTATCCAAATGTAAATATTCAAATTCAAGCCGCAGGTTCATCAACGGCTCCCCCAGCCTTAACAGAAGGCACCTCCAATATCGGTCCAATGAGCCGTGAAATGAAGGACGATGAATTAGAAGCCTTTGAGAAAAAATTTGGCTATAAACCAACGGCCATTCCTGTGGCGGTTGATGCGTTAGCCGTTTTTGTTAATAAAGATAACCCAATTAAAGGTCTGTCAATTGACCAAGTCGATGCTATTTTTTCATCAACAAGAAAATGTGGTTATGCTAAAGATATTCAAAATTGGGGTGATGCAGGAGTAGAGGCCTGGAAAACTAAAAGCATTCAGTTGTATGGACGTAATTCGGTGTCAGGTACCTATGGTTATTTTAAAGAGCACGCTTTATGTAAAGGTGATTTTAAAAACAATGTAAATGAACAGCCCGGCTCAGCATCTGTTGTTCAATCGGTAACCTCGTCAATCAATGGCGTTGGCTATGCAGGTTTAGGTTATGTTACCTCAGGCATTAAGCCTTTGGCTTTAGCAAAAAAAGGCAGCAAAGATTATGTTGAAGCAACGCCAGAAAATGCATTGGCGGGTAAATATCCCTTGTCACGATTCCTTTATATTTATGTTAATAAAAAACCAAACCAACCATTATTGCCGTTAGAGCATGAATTTGTAAAAATGGTGCTTTCAAAAAAAGGGCAGGAAATAGTTATTAAAGATGGTTATATTCCTTTGCCAGCCAAAGTAATTGATAAGATTTTCAAAAAAATCAAAGAGTAAACTTGATTATCTGCTGATGTTTAGCGGTGATTTCTGAGGATTAATTTCTTTTTTTATTGCTAATAAACATCTGTAGTAAATGGTTTTAAGCTTTGTTTTGTTGTTTAAAATCATGGTTTTAATTGTATTTTTTGTTATTAAGGCACCTTGTCTCTGTTATAACTTTGTCATATTGCACTTTTATAATGAAATTTATTTCAGCATTTTTAAATTAAATATAAGTCACTTAATTTATGGAAAATTCGTCTAGTCTCTATCAACAATGGCGTTTAGTTAAAGATTCTATAGCTCGTTATGGAGTAATCGCGGGTGGAATGGGAGTAATTATCGCTGTTGTGATGATTTTCTTTTATTTACTGTATGTGGTTTTTCCGTTGTTTTTGCCTGCTTCTGTTGAACATAAAGTGTCGTTCAATTTACCAGAAAAGGACGCAGGAAAAACAGTGTTGCTCGACATGGAAGAGCAAAATGAGTTAGCAGCAAGATTTACTGATCAAGGAAAAATTGTTTTTTTTAAAATTGCCACCGGTGAAGTGGTCTCAACTGAGTCCCTTAAGCTTCCTGAAGGTACGACTGTCACCAGTTTTTCCCAAGGAAGTCCAACCAAAGACGGTATAGAAATTTACGGTTTATCTGATGGTAAAGCGGTTCTGTTAAAACATAAATTTGATGTAACGTATGATCAAAATCAGCGTGTTATTTCGCCCTCACTTAGCTATCCAATGGGCGAAGAGCCTATCGAATTAGATGCCAGCGGTGCAAAAGTCAATACAATTACTGCTCAAATTGGTTCCACCATTACGACTGTGGCGGCTGAGACAAATACTGGAATCAAGCTTATTAGTTTTGAGAAAGAAGAGTCATTATTTGCTGAAGAAGCCTCCGTTAATAAAACAGAATCACTTATTGACACGCCAGTCGGCGGTGTAAATAAACTGTTGTTAGATAAAGATGGCAGTTATCTTTATGTCATAACGAATAAAGGCTCACTATTATTTTATGACATCAGCGACAAAAGCAGTCCCCTTTTAAAACATACAGAAAAAGTTGTAGAAGATACCCATAAAATCACTAGTGTGAGTTTTTTAAATGGTGATTTGTCCTTATTAGTCGGTGATTCTTCTGGTGTTGTTACGCAATGGACAAAGGTTAGAGATAAAGACGGTAATTTGGTGCTAAAGAAAATCCGCAGCTTTACCGTGTCAAAAAAATCAGTTGTTGAAATTAAATCAGAGCAACGCCGCAAAGGTTTTATGACCTTAGACGGAGAAGGCAACTTAGGGGTATTTCATTCCACCTCTGAAAAAGAATTAATCAAAGAGCATGTTAGTCAAGAGTTAGTTAAGTCGGCTTTATCGCCACGCGCTAACGGAGTTTTATTGCAGTCCGCTGATGATAAAATTGTTTTTTGGACAATTGATAATGAACACCCTGAAGTGTCCTATAAAACCTTATGGCAAGAAGTGTGGTACGAAAGTTACGATAAGCCTGATTATATTTGGCAATCGTCTGCATCAAATAATGACTTTGAACCAAAATACAGCTTGATTCCTTTAGTCTTTGGTACCTTAAAAGCAGCGTTTTATGCAATGTTAGTAGCCATGCCGTTGGCTTTAATGTCAGCGGTATACAGTGCTTATTTTATGGCACCTGCTATGCGTCAATATGTTAAGCCAACTATAGAGATTATGGGTGCGTTGCCTACGGTAATTTTAGGTTTCTTAGCAGGTTTATGGCTTGCGCCATTTGTCGAAGAAAATTTAGCGGGCATCTTTTGTTTTATGCTCTTGGTGCCGGTAAGCGTTTTGTTGTTTTCCTTAGTATGGGAATTCTTGCCAGCAGAAGTTGTTAAAAAAATACCCGAAGGCTGGGACAGTGCTTTAATCATTCCTGTTATTTTATTGAGTGGCTGGGTTGCTTTGTCGTCAAGCTTAACCATTGAAGATTGGTTTTTTAATGGTTCATTACGTGAATGGATAAAAATTCATTTAGGTCTGGGGTATGACCAAAGAAACTCCATGATCGTAGGGATTGCAATGGGGTTTGCTGTGATTCCAACCATTTATACGATTGCAGAAGATGCGGTGTTTAGTGTACCCAAACATTTGACAGTGGGTTCATTAGCTCTGGGTGCAACTGCATGGCAAACCATGATTAAAATTGTTTTATTAACCGCAAGCCCAGGTATCTTTTCTGCCGTTATGATTGGTTTGGGGCGTGCAGTCGGTGAAACGATGATTGTATTAATGGCAACAGGTAATACGCCAGTAATGGACTTAAGTGTGTTTCAAGGAATGCGTACTTTAGCAGCAAATATTGCCGTTGAAATGCCTGAATCTGAAGTAGATAGTACGCATTACAGAATTTTATTTTTATCTGCATTAGTACTGTTTGCATTTACATTTATTTTTAACACCTTCGCTGAGATTATTCGTCAGCGATTACGTGAAAAGTACAGCTCATTATGATGAATCAAGAAAAATTAAAAGCATGGATTGACAGCGGAACACCTTGGATTTGGTTAAATGCAACAGCAGTAAGTATCTGTTTAATCATGGTCGTAGGAGTGTTAGGTTTAGTTGCCATTCGAGGAACAAGTCATTTCTGGCCAGGAAAGGTCATGCAAATGGTCTATAAGAATGATGACGGAAGTGCGCCCAAAACGCTTATTGGTGAACATATTGATACGAGTCTCATGTCCGTAGCCATGGCGAAAGCGAATGGTCATGTGATGGCAGAGAATGAAGATAAATTAGTTCAGTTTTTAATGAAAACGGGTAACCGTGATCTAACAGGTTCAGATTTTGGTTGGATTTTAGAGCGTAATAGTAAAAATGTTACTTATCCAAAAGAGCTTGTTGTTATTGAGCGAAGAGAGTGGGGTAATTTTTACGGGTATTTACTTTCTTTAAAAGAAAATGGCAACGTCATTGCTCAGGGTGATACGCTTTGGGCTAAAGTGAATGAAAAATTAACAACGTCTCTAGCGTTATTTGAAGAAATTAAAAAGCTGGAAAAAAAAGAAATTGGAGCCGTCAATTATAGTTTAGAGCGTCTTCGCTTAAAGGAAAAAAGTCTTCAATTAAAAAATAAATTGACGGTTGCTGATCAAAAAGAAATATCAGCAGAACGTGAAATACTTGATGCTGAATACAAAAAATTTCAAGCGCAATTGACGGAGTTATATCAAAAAGGCAGAACTATTAGCGTTGTCGCTAAAATTGATAATGGCAGTGAATTAGAAATACCTTTGTCTAAAATTGTAAGAATTTATCAACCCAACGCCATGAGTGTGATGGATGACATTGGTTTTTACTTTACAAAGTTTTCAGAATTTTTAACCGATGATCCGCGCGAATCCAATACAGAAGGGGGGATTTTTCCAGCAATATTTGGAACCATTATGATGGTTATCATGATGTCGATTATTGTGACCCCGTTTGGAGTAATTGCCGCTGTTTATTTAAAAGAATATGCTAAACAAGGTGTTATTACACGCACCATAAGAATTGCAGTAAATAACTTAGCAGGCGTGCCATCCATCGTATACGGCGTATTCGGGTTAGGTTTCTTTGTGTATATTTTAGGGGGAAATATTGATCAGTTATTCTTCCCCGAAGCGGCGCCAGCACCTGTATTTGGAACGCCTGGCTTATTATGGGCTTCAATAACTCTCGCCTTATTAACCTTGCCGGTGGTGATTGTTTCAACAGAAGAAGGTTTGTCGCGTATTCCTAAATCAATTAGGGAAGGGAGTTTAGCCTTAGGCGCAACAAAATTTGAAACCTTGTGGCAAACAATCTTACCTATGGCTAGCCCATCGATGATGACAGGCTTAATTCTTGCGGTTGCCCGGGCAGCGGGTGAGGTGGCACCGTTAATGTTAGTTGGGGTAGTTAAATTAGCACCAACACTACCTTTAGATGGAAACTTTCCTTTTTTACATTTAGACAGAAAGTTTATGCATTTAGGTTTTCATATTTATGACGTTGGTTTTCAAAGTCCTAATGTTGAAGCGGCTAGACCCTTAGTTTATGCAACATCTTTATTATTGGTTGCGGTGATTTTGGTACTTAATTTATCAGCTATTATCATCAGGAATCGTTTACGGGAAAAATATAGAGCTTTGGAAGGTTAATTTTAATGATAAAACAAGAACCACTTACGCACGCGATTAACATGAATTCATACATCAATAACGATTTTAATAATACCGATGAAACAAAGGAAGTCTGTATTCAAATAAAAGACTTAAACCTTTATTATGGCGATAAACAAGCTTTATATAATGTCAATATGGACATTTTAAAAAAGAAAGTTACTGCTTACATCGGGCCCAGCGGCTGTGGTAAATCAACCTTACTTCGATGTATTAATCGAATGAACGATTTAGTCGACACGGTGCGTATTGATGGTGAAATTTTATTAGATAATCAAAATATCAATGATAAAAACTTAAACGTTTCTGCACTGCGTCGACGCGTTGGGATGGTGTTTCAGAAACCAAATCCTTTCCCTAAAACAATTTTTGAAAATGTTGCTTATGGGCTAAGAATTCAAGGCATCAATGATAAGCGTTTGCTTGCTGAGACAGTAGAAAATGCTTTGCGTGGTGCGGCGTTATGGGATGAAATGAAAGATCGCTTAAATGATAATGCTTTAGGTATGTCAGGTGGTCAGCAACAACGTTTGGTCATTGCGCGAGCCATTGCTATTGAGCCAGAAGTGTTACTTCTTGATGAGCCTGCCTCAGCATTGGATCCTATTTCAACATTAAAAATTGAAGAATTAATTAATGAGTTAAAAGAAAAGTATACCATCGTGATTGTTACTCATAATATGCAACAAGCAGCGCGTGTTTCTGATTACACTGCTTTCATGTATATGGGTGAGTTAATAGAAATGGGCGCAACAAGTGACTTATTCACAAATTCACAGAAAAAACAGACAGAAGATTATATAACTGGTAGATACGGTTAATCAGGAGATTTAGTATGGATAATGTAAAGATGGGGCATCATATTTCTGGTCAGTTTGATAAAGACTTAGACGATATTAGAAATAAAGTATTAACAATGGGTGGTTTAGTTGAGCTTCAAATCGAAAATGCTGTGCAAGCATTTACCACTGGTGATTTAGAATTGGCAGAGCAAGTAATTAAGCAGGATAAAGAAATTGATGCTTATGAGACATCTATTGATTTGGAATGTACGCAAATTTTGGCGTTAAGACAACCCACGGCGTTTGATTTACGTTTTTTACTATCAGTAATAAAAATTATTCATGAATTACAAAGAATGGCTCATAAATCTGTTCGGATTGCTGAAATGGCAATTCGTTTAGAGGGGGGGGAGCATAAATTCCCACGTTACGAGTTAGAGCACATGGCAGAGCTTGTAATCAAAATGCTTCATGACTCGCTTGATTTATTTGCCAGATTATCAGTTGAAGGTGTTACGGCTATTACGGATAAAGATAGTAACGTTGATCGCGAATATGACAATATTTTAAGACAATTGATTACACGAATGATGGAAGATCCAAGAAATATAACGCGTACCTTAGATGTGTTGTGGACAGTGAGAGCGCTAGAGCGCATTGGAGATTATTCGTGTTTTATGTGTGAGCATTTAGTGTATATGATTAAAGGTCAAAAAGTACGTTTGACCAAAGGTGAAGAATTGTAAGTATACTTTCTTTATAACAAAAAAAGCGAGTTGTCCTATTGAAGGACACTCGCTTTTTTTATGCGATAAACAAGTGGGTGTGGTTTTGGCGTTTGTTATTTTTCAAACCCCATAAAATCCCAAAATCTATGGGACAGTGTTGCATTTTTAAATTCTGGAACAGGTGGTCCATTTGGGAAATTTTTATCGTAGATCGCTTGCGTTGAGTCGCGTAAATCTTGCATATCAAGTCCAGCATAGGACTCTATCATCACTTGTAAAGCAAAAGGCACGGCAGGTGTTCGTTGATAAGTTTTTAATACACTGGCGGCACGATTAATTGCTGAGAGATAAGCTTTGCGTTTTAAGTAATAACGCGCCACATGAACTTCATACATGGCAGAATTATTTTTTAAGGCAATCATGCGTAAGCGAGCATCTGTATTGTATTGACTGCTAGGAAAGCGCTTAATTAGTAGTTCAAAATTTCGATACGCTTCGTCAGCATTGCTGGTATCACGTTGCGATGTGTCCGTGGGTAAAAATCTATCCATAAAGCCTATATCGCGATTATAGTTTATTAGCCCTTTTAGATAATAAGCATAATCAATATTTGGACTTCGGGGATTAATTTTTATAAATCTATCGGCTGCTGCTAAGGCAGATTCAGGATCATTATTTTTGAAATATGCATAAGCAACATCTAACTGTGTTTGTGCAGAAGATTCGCCAAAAGGATAGCGTGATTCAAGTGACTCATAGAGCTTAATGGCTTTTTCATAGTTGCCTGACTCTACCGCTTTTTTAGCTTCAGTTCGAAATTGTTGAATAGTCCAGCCTGCATATTCATCAATGCCTGACTTATCAGAATCTGAATCTTTAGAAAACAGATCACCTAAACTGCTACAACCTTGTATGGAAATACCAAATAAAAAAATTAACAGGGTTTTAGATAGAATTATGCGTACAGATTTGCCTACACAAGGTAACATTGTTTGTTTTCTCACAGGATTAATCGAGTTAAATAGTTGGTATACTCGTTAATGAGTATAACGTATCCATGGCTCATTCAGAAAAGATTGTTATGACTACTATACAAAAAATTGTGCCATTAGAAATGGCCGGTCTACGCTTAGATCAAATTTTAGCAGAATTATATGCTGAATATTCAAGAAGCAAATTACAGACGTGGATTAAATTAGGTAAAGTTAATGTTGATGGTATTCAGCTTAAGCCCAAACAAAAGTTAGAAGGGGGGGAGCTAATTGAAGTGGATGTTGAGCCTGAAATTGTTATCACTTCAGAGCCTGAAAATATTCCTTTAGATATTGTGTTTGAAGATGACAGTATGATTATTGTCAACAAACCCATTGGCTTGGTGGTTCATCCTGCCATTGGCAATTGGCGGGGTACCTTGGTTAATGCGTTGTTAAATCATGAGCGTAGCTTAGAAACGCTACCTAGAGCAGGTATTGTTCATCGAATTGATAAAGATACCAGCGGTTTACTAATGATAGCAAAAACACTGCATGCGCATCATAGCCTTACTCAGCAGTTGCAGGAGCGCACTATTCATAGAGAATACCTTGCTATTTCACGAGGTAGAATGACTTCAGGTGGAACGGTTGATTTACCCATTGGCAGACATCCTACAGATCGAAAACGTTATGTTGTAAGAGAATCAGGTAAAGAAGCGATTACCCATTATCGTGTAGTGCAGCGTTATGAACGCCATACATTAATTAGAGTTAAGTTAGAGACGGGACGTACTCACCAAATACGTGTACACATGGCTCATATTCGTTTCCCATTGTTGGGTGATCAAGTTTATGGTGGACGTTTTCAATTACCACCTGCATGCAGTGAACAACTTGAAACTCAGTTACGCCAGTACAAGCATCAAGCCTTACATGCAGCTAAATTGGGATTAGAACATCCAGAAACCGACGAATATTGCGAGTGGGAAGCGCCTATGCCTCAAGATATGATACTGATGTTAGAGGCATTAGCCGCAAATGAAAAATAAGCTTTGTTTACGGCCTGATTGGCCCTTGCCAGCAGGAGTCCATTCGGCAACTACGTTACGATTGGGCGGCGTAAGTTCCGCGCCTTATTCAGCATTAAATTTAGCAACCCATGTTGACGATGACGTTAAGGCAGTGCTTCAGAATCGTCAACGTATTAACGCACATTTAATGTTGCCAAGTGAGCCGATGTGGTTGCAACAAGTGCATGGTAATGACGTTTATCTTGGTACAGAATGGCTAGACTCACCGCCAGCTGATGCGATAGTTACGGCACAAAAAAATAGGGTTTGTGCCGTGTTAACCGCAGATTGTTTGCCTATTTTGGTGTGTACGCATAGTGGTGAAAAAATTGCAGCCATTCATGCAGGATGGCGAGGCTTACTAAAAGGCATTATTACGAACACCATCGCGGCCATGCACACGACAAACTGTATGGTTTGGCTTGGGCCAGCAATTAGTGTTAAGCATTTTGAGGTGGGGGCAGAGGTGAGGGACGCATTTATCCAAAAAGATACTGCGTTTGCTTCAGCCTTTACAGAAAAAAAGCAGCAAAAATGGCTAGCTGATATTTATGCGATAGCAAAAGTTGAATTACAGGCATTGGGTATTTTCGATATTTATGGTGGTGATTTGTGTACCTTTGCAGATGCTGAGCGTTTTTATTCGTATCGACGCGATGGGCAAACGGGACGCATGGCAAGTTTAATTTGGAAAACATGAGAGCTGGTTAAGGGGGGCATCACAACACATTGAACTAAGTTTAACTCGCTGATTCAATGTGTCGTAAAAGCACCCCGTAATGAGTGAAGCTTAGGTAATAATATCCGCAGCCGAACGTTGTGTTTTTTCTTTAACGCGACTAAATTGCTCGGCTAAATCAATAAGCTCAGCCAACACCTCTTGAGTGTCTTGATCATGTTTACTGGCATCCGCTTCGTAGCGTTCGATATAAATACGTAAGGTGGCACCCACAGTGCCTGTGCCAGATAAACGAAATACAATTCTGGAACCGTTTTCAAAACCAATGCGAAGGCCTTGATGCTCACTAAGGCTGCCATCTACAGAATCATGATAGGTAAATTCATCAGCGTATTTAACCGTATAATTACCAAACGATTGAGCAGGTAAAGTAGGTAATAACGCACGTAAATCTTCAATAATGGTATTGGCAATTGTTAAATCAATGGCTTCATAATCATGACGAGAGTAAAAATCTCTACCAAATTTTGACCAATGTTCATGCACGATATCTGTTACCGATTGACGTTTACGTGCAAGTAAATTTAACCAAAATAGCACCGCCCATAAGCCATCTTTTTCACGGACATGGTCAGAGCCTGTGCCAAAACTTTCTTCACCGCAAAGGGTTATTTTTTGAGCATCAAGTAGGTTGCCAAAAAATTTCCAGCCAGTTGGTGTTTCGTAATAAGGAATTCCGTAGCTTTGCGCAACGCGGTCCACTGCTTGGCTGGTGGGCATTGAGCGTGCAACGCCTAATAAGCCGTTAGCATAGCCCGGAATAAGCTGTGCATTGGCGGCCATAATCGCTAAGCTGTCGCTTGGCGTAACAAAAATATTATCGCCTGTAATCATGTTGCGATCACCGTCACCATCTGAGGCGGCACCAAAAATGGGCGCATGATCACTAAACATAGTGGTTGCTAATTCATGGGCATGAGCTAGATTTGGATCGGGGTGATGTCCACCAAAATCCTCAAGAGGCGTTGAATTGATCACAGAATGTTCTGGAGCACCTAGTAGTTCAACAAGAATTCGTTGCGCATAAGGTCCTGTTATTGCGTGCATAGCATCAAAAAGCAAGCTTAAATAACCACTACTAATACTCTCTTTTAACAGGGGGAAATCAAAAATTGTTTGCATTAATTCGGCATAATCAGAGACAGAATCAATAATGGTAATGGTTAACTCATCATGCTGTTGAACACCCATTTCATCAATATTAATAAGCCCTAATTGCGCAATTTTATATTCATTAATACCTTGGCTTTCATGAAAAAATGCTAGAGTATCTTTTTCTGGAGCAGGTCCACCATTACTTACGTTGTATTTGATGCCAAAATCTTCATCGGGACCACCAGGATTATGGCTTGCAGATAAAATTAACCCACCTGTTGCTTGATATTTTCTAATTATATGTGATGCCGCTGGCGTGGAAAGTAAGCCATTTTGACCTATAATTAAGTGTTTGAAACCATTTGCGGCAGCAATTTTTATAATGGTTTGAATGGCTGTTCGGTTAAAATAGCGTCCATCACCGCCAATAACTAATGTTTCTTTAGTTATTAAGGTATTAAAAATGGCTTGAACAAAGTTTTCTAAATAATGCGGTTGTTGAAAAACTTTTACTTTTTTTCGTAACCCTGAAGTGCCAGGATTTTGATCGTTGAAGGCGTGGGTTAAAATGGTATCAATGTGCATGCTGAGTCCTATTAATGGTTGCTTTAACGTAAGATAAAGTACACCAAATTTGTTTATTAAGTGAAAATTTTATATGGTTAGAAATTATTTTTTACTCTGTTTGTTGTTGACTTCTCTGGGGTTGTTTTCAGGAAGTGTATTGGCGACCAGTGATTTATGGTTGTTGATTGATACTAAAGCGAAAAAAATTGAAGTAAAAAAAGGCGAACTGACTGTTGAAACATTAAACAGTATCGCCATTGGTCGTGGGGGTGCAGGCTATAAAACGCATCGTGGAGATAATATTACGCCTTATGGCGATTATAAAATTGGCTGGATAGGTGAAAAAAGTACCTTTAGGCGTTTTTTTGGCTTAACTTATCCCTCAGCTGATGATGCCCAAAAAGCCTTAGCCCGTGGTGTCATTGATAAATTTACGTATGATCGTATTTTAAATGCGCAATTAAGTGGTCAAATACCTCCACAAAATACGCCATTAGGCGGACAAATAGGTATCCATGGTTTAGGGCGTGCAAATGTAAGAATTCATCAAACCTTTGATTGGACGCATGGTTGTATTGCGTTAACAAATCAACAAATTGATCATTTAAGTCAACTTGTCGATACGGGAACACTCGTAAGGATAAAATAATTCTGGAAAATGTTAGAATCAGTGATAAAATTTATAACAGATGTGAGCTTTTTTTTGTAGTAATAACTTTATAGGAAAAATAAAATGAAAAATGCAGTTAAATTAACAATCGTAGCATTAACTCTTACTTTTGTAGCAGGTTGTGCAAGCACTTCAGATATCGAAAACTTACAATCACAAATTGACGGTTTGAAAACTTCTGTTGCTCAAGCTTCTTCTGACGCAGCTAGCGCACAAAGTGCAGCTAACGACGCAGCTTCAAGAGCAGCAGCAGCAGAATCTGCAGCTAACCGTGCAGCTCAATATGCTCAAGATACAAACAGCAAATTGGACAACATGTTCAAAAAATCAATGATGAAATAAGCATTTGATTTAGTAGAAAACAAAAAGCCCGATGGTTAACAGCCATCGGGCTTTTTTTTACGCCTTAACTTCTCCGCCAAACATTTCTAAAAATTTGGGCAAAAAAGCAGCTAATTCAGCGGTCATAATTGAAAAATTTGCATCGAGTTGCTCAATTTCATTATTAGTTTCAATATCAGCTATCTGATCTTGAATTAGGTCAAGAAACCGTAAGCGTTTAATCATAAAATGTTCATCAATGATGAACGCCATACGCTCAGACCAGGTGATAGCAAGTTTAATGACCTGCTTGCCTTTATCAAGATGTTGGTGAATTTCGGGAACATTTAAATCGTGGCGTTTACAACGAATGATTCCGCCCGACTCATCGGGTGAACGAAGCTCACATTCATCGGAAATAGTAATATTTTGTGGTGGCATTGCCTCAGTTAGCCAGCGAGTCATGACGGTGCTTGGTTTTTCGTTGGTATGAACAGGGATTGCTTGCAATGAACCTAAAGATTGACGTAATAAACTGACCACATCTTCGGCATTTTTATTTGAAGCACTGTCAATAATTAACCAACCACCTTGCGGATCAAGATAAGCATAAAACTTTTTAGAAAACGTAAAGGCTTTTGGTAAGAGTTCAAAAATAGTATCGTCTTTAAGTTTAGTGCGTTCTTTTTTTGATAATTTATAGCCTTGCTGATCTTCAGTGGCGATAATTTTTTCCTGAACCATTTCATTAATAACTGACGTGGGTAATACGCGCTCTTCTTTTTTGGCAACCAATAAAATAAAGCCATTACAAACATGCAGTAAATGGTCAGATGTGCCACCTAAGGGCGGTGACCAACCCATTGATGACGGCTCATGTCCGCCACAAGGATGAAATGACAACGTATTGAGTTGCTGCTCCAATTCAGTGTTGGTTAAGGTAAAGGTATCGGTAAGACGAAAAATACACAGATTTTTAAACCACATAATAACAAGCGATCCTAAATAAAATAATAATGAATTATTATCGCATTGTTACGCAGCCTAACAATGCAGTTATCGTATGAAAATAAATAATTCTCACTGTGAAGGTTTGGCTCCCCTTGCAGATGCTAAGGCCAACGTGTTAATTTTAGGCTCAATGCCAGGTCGTGCCTCATTGCTTCAGCAGCAGTATTATGCTCATCCACGCAATACATTTTGGCCAATTTTGCTGACTATTTTTACAGGTGAAGATTCGTGTCATCAGACCCTAACCTATCAGCAAAAATGCGCGTTATTGCAGGCTAACAACATAGCGTTATGGGATGTTTTGGCTTATTGCACGCGTGTCGGGAGTTTAGATGCGGCTATCGTGTTATCGACAGCACGGGCAAATGATTTTAATGCGTTTTTCAGGCAGCATACAGAGATACGACACGTGTTTTTTAATGGTAAAAAAGCCCAGAGCCTGTATACCAAGCAGGTTGCACCACAATTAAACGAATGTTATGCGCAGCGTAGATATGCTACGTTACCTTCAAGCAGTCCAGCTTATGCAGCACTAAGTGTGGCGCAAAAAATAGCCCAATGGCGTGCGATTAAACAGTGAGCACGTTGACCATGACCCCTTTTTATAGAAGTAACTATGACTCAAGACTACTACGATTATTACGAAGAAAGTGAAGATGATGCTGAGCAGTACGCCATCAGACCTAACAAAACACAATTAAAAAAAGATATTGCCGAGTTGTTTGTGTTGGGGGAAAAATTATCGCGGATATCTGCGACGCAATTAGCTACATTGACCATTCCTGACGCAATACAGAAAGCTATTCGTGAGGTATCTGGCATGCCGCTTAATAGTGCTCGCAAACGCTTACTTAAATATATAGCGGGTCAATTGCATAAAATCGATTGTGATCCTATTAAAGAAAGTTTGGCAAAATTAGAAAATAAAAGCGTACATGCGGCAAGAGAGCATCATCAAGTAGAGCGTTGGCGTGATCGTTTACTTGCCGAAGGCGACAAGGCATTAACAGAATTATTGGATGAATACCCTGATGTTGATAGACAATATCTTAGACAATTACTACGAACGGCACAAAAAGACCTCGCTGCATCAGCACCACCACGTGCAAGCCGTTTACTTTATCGTTATTTAAAAACCGTGTTAGAGGGGGAGTCTCATTTTGACGACGCAGAAGATGATGAAGATATTGACGCTGACGAACAGGATGACAGCTAATAAATGAGCTGTGTGTGAGTCGGGCAGTGCTTGCTTCGCACGACAGTGAAAAAATAAAAAAGTTAGCCACAAGAGTTGTGGATAAGCTTGTTTAAAAGCCTGTTCATTAGTTTTCAAGTGAATGATTTTATAAATGTTACTTTACATTGTCTAAAAAAAAAGCAATGACCGTTTTATTCAGTAAACAATGTGTTTGTGATGCCGTCTTACTAAGAGGTTACCCCACAGATACCATAGACTTATTATTTATTAGCACTCTACATGACGCCTTCATCTGTTCATCGCGTCAATGTTTAGTAAAATACCCCAAGTTAGCGAGCTAATGACTATTTTTTAAAACACCAACCCTTAAATAATTATGAAATTTATACCTTGTCAAGATAAATGCACCAACACGGGTACGCATTGTGATGGTTGCGGTCGTGCGCATGAAGAAATTGCTGCAACCAAAGCCTTAGTAAAAAATATGGTGGAATTTGTTCGTGCGCAGCATTACGACAATCCAGCAGAATTTATGGCCGCAGTAAGTAAAAGTGTGGTCAAAAAAAGTGCGTTGCCGCCTGTATAAACACGTCATGTCGAATCATGGTACAAACGTTTAGCTTTATACCTTATTCGTGTGTGATGAAATATAATGAACTTTTTTAGCTGACTGGAGTTTGCTTTGAAACCGATAAAAATAGGTGTGTTAGGACTGGGTACCGTCGGTGGCGGCACAGTGAATGTATTAACGCGTAATGCAGTCGAAATTACACGTCGAACTGGTAGAGAAATTATTATCACCCGAGCTTCTGCTCGTAGTCTTGATAAACAACGCCTTTGCACTACTCACGGGATTGAATTAACAACCAATTCTTTAGCTATTATCAATGATCCAGACATTGATATTATTGTTGAATTAATAGGTGGTGCAGGCGCAGTTAAAGAACTGGTCTTAGCCGCGATTAATAATGGCAAGCATGTGGTCACTGCCAATAAATTACTTATTGCACAACATGGTAATGAAATTTTTGCTAAAGCCAGTGAAAAAGGCGTCATTGTCGCCTTTGAAGCCGCCGTTGCGGGGGGCATTCCCATCATTAAAGCACTTCGTGAGGGCTTAAGTGGGAATCAAATTGAATGGTTAGCAGGTATTATTAATGGCACCAGCAATTTTATTTTAACGGAGATGCGTGACAAAGGACGTGATTTTAATGATGTTTTGACAGAAGCTCAGGCCTTAGGTTACGCCGAAGCCGATCCTACCTTTGATATTCAAGGCATTGATGCTGCGCATAAATTAACTATTTTGGCGGCCATTGCGTTTGGTATTCCTTTGCAATTTGACAAAGTGTATACCGAAGGCATTGCCACTATCACGCGCATGGATATTCAATACGCGGAAGAGTTAGGGTATCGGATTAAACATTTGGGTATGGCTAGAAAATCGGCTCAAGGTATTGAGTTGCGCGTACACCCCACGTTAATTCCACAGCATCGTTTAATTGCCAATGTTAATGGCGTAATGAATGCCGTAGTCGTAAAAGGTGATGCCGTAGGCCCCACGTTATATTATGGTGCTGGTGCAGGCGCAGAACCCACGGCGTCAGCGGTGGTGGCTGATATTATTGATGTGGTGCGTGCCTTAACTTCCAACCCAGCTAATCGCGTGCCACATTTAGCTTTTCAAGCCAATGCCTTAGCAGATATTCCGGTGCTGTCATGTCAGCATTTTAGGACGGCCTATTACTTACGTTTAACCGCTGAAGATAAGCCAGGTGTATTAGCAGATGTGACGGGTATTTTGGCCGATCATAACATTAGTATTGAAGCCATCATTCAAAAAGAGCCGTTACAAGGGGAAACCTCAATCCCGATTATTATGTTGACGCAAATCACCTTAGAACAAGAAATGACCGCAGCGATTGCTAAAATCGAAGCCTTACCCACAGTGACTGGAAAAATTAACCATATTCGTATGGAAACATTAGGATAAATCATTACATGACTACACAAAATCGTTATACCGGCCTAATTGAGCGCTACCGTAATCGTTTGCCGGTGAGTAGCACAACGCGTTTAATTAGTTTAGGCGAGGGCAATACACCCTTAATTCAATTGGAAAATATTCCCAAATTAATCGGTAAAGAAGTCACTATTTACGTTAAATTTGAAGGCTTAAATCCAACTGGATCATTTAAAGATCGTGGTATGACCCTGGCCGTTACCAAGGCGGTAGAGGCAGGGAGTCAGGCCATTATTTGTGCATCAACAGGCAATACTTCGGCATCAGCGGCTGCGTATGCGGTACGTGCAGGAATCAAAGCATTTGTCTTAATTCCTGAAGGTAAAATTGCCCTAGGTAAACTTGCACAAACCTTAATGTACGATGCCAAAATCATTCAAATCAATGGTAACTTTGACAAAGGTATGGCGTTAGTCAAGGACGTTGCTGAACTCGCCCCAGTCACCATTGTTAATTCAATCAATCCTTATCGTATCGAAGGACAAAAAACAGCAGCGTTTGAAATTGTTGATGAATTAGGTTTTGCCCCAGACTTTCATTGTTTACCTGTAGGGAATGCAGGAAATATTACTGCTTATTGGCGTGGTTATACTGAATATGCTCGTTATAGCACTGCCCACACAGCTGTTACGCGTAGTTTGCCAGTTATGTGTGGTTATCAAGCCGCAGGGTCTGCGCCTTTTGTGGCGGGGCATATTATTGAACAACCAGAAACCTTAGCCACAGCGATACGTATAGGTAACCCCCAGTCTTGGGATTTAGCGTGGGCTGTACAAAAAGAATCGGGTGGTTGGTTTGATAAATTTACCGATGAGCAAATTTTAGCTGCACAAAAAATGTTATCACAGCATGAAGGCGTGTTTTGTGAACCTGCTTCAGCAACCTCGTTAGCAGGGGCGTTGCATGACATCAGCACCGGTAAAATTCCAGAAGGTAGCATAATTGTCTGCACCTTAACAGGCAATGGGATTAAAGACCCAGAGATTGCTATGGCACAATGCCGTGATACTCAACCTGTCACCATTGATGCTAATTTAGATGCCGTTAAGCGTGCTATTTTAAACGCGCTTTAAAGCAAACCGCACAGCACTTCATCAGATATGCTTTCAGTGTAAACCATTCGTGCTTCGCCTTATTGAAGCACGAATGGATGTCTATCCCAATAAACAACACCCTCAAACACCTGATGCGAAGACAGCAAGATTATCTATGCCGTCTCGTCAACAAAGATCAGCAGCACAACACATGAGTTTTAGCCCATGACAATGTTTATTTTGGCGTATTTAGCCGTAGGGTGTCTGACCGGAATGTTGGCAGGTTTATTTGGTATTGGTGGCGGTATTATTAGTGTGCCAATACTCACTTGGCTTTTTGCATGGCAAGGTTTTGCGCCTGATAGTCTGTTGATAATGGCGATAGCTTCCTCGTTAGCCGCAATTATTTTTACTGCACTTGCTTCAGTTCGTGCTCATCAACGTTTGGGTGCGATGCAATGGTCAATTGCGTATCAATTAAGTGTGCCGATTGGCGTAGGTGCTGCAATGGGTGCAGGGTTGGCTGAGGCAATGCCCGTGCTTTGGTTGCGGCACCTATTAGTGGTGTTTCTGTGTTATGTGGCATTATTAATGGCGTTTCCTCGTAAAAAGTCTACACCAACAACTATTAATTCGCGTTATGTAGATATGGGCGTGGGGTGGTTTATAGGTGTTATCTCGGCGCTAGTGGGTATCGGAGGAGGCACGCTTACCGTGCCATATTTGTTATTACGCCCATTGCCCATGGCTCAGGTTGTTGCCCTCTCAAGTGCTTGTGGACTACCTATTGCAATAGTTGGCAGTATTAGTTATGCAGTGCTAGGGTGGCAACATCCTGATTTACCTTGGGGCAGTGTAGGTTATGTGTATTTACCAGCAATGTTAAGCATTAGTCTTAGCAGCATACTGACTGCGCCTTTGGGTGCTAAGTGGGCGAACAAACTCCCCTCAGCACAATTAAAACGTTATTTTTCTGTGCTATTAATCTTGATAGCAGGTAAATTACTCTGGGCTGGGTAACGCATCGTGATCGATATAAACCGTTACACCCTGAGCAGGACAAATAGTGCCCACCGGTAATGCCTCACCATTTCGCCATTTAGTGACAATATCGCGCTTAGTAGAACCTGTAATTAAAAAAATAACTTCGTTGGTTTGACTCAGAGCGTTCGCACTCATCGACACGCGCTCAGCAGGAGGTTTAGGTGAGTCATTCACGGCATGCACCCATTCATCAGCTTGATGAATATGACCAGGAAATAAACTGGCGGTGTGCCCATCTTCACCTATGCCTAACAACACCATATCAAAAGGGACAGCCGCAGCAATCAGTGGACGATACGCCGCCGCTGCCGCGTCATTGCCCAATTCAGCAGGAATGGTAAAAATCTGTGCGGCAGGAATAGCCACGTTAGTCAATAAGGTGTGTAGAGCTAATGCACTGTTTCTTTCTGGATGCTCCGCAGCTAAGCAGCGTTCATCGCCATAATAAACAATCCAATGTTGCCAGTCGGCAGTTTGCTGAGCAAGTAAGCGATACACTTTTTCTGGCGTACTGCCACCAGCAAGCACTAATTTAAAGTGACCATGCTGTGCAATCGCAGTGCGTGCCGCGTTTAAAATATGCTCACACGCGACGTCAGCCACCTGTTCAGCAGTGGATAATGGGTGCCAATGAATTGTTTGGTGCATGGTAGTGATACTCCTTAGAAGTGATATAAGTGAATAATAAGATGTTAAACCATAGCATTTTAGCAATTTTGCATTTAAATTGTGCTGAGTATTGTTTGAATACTGTTTATTTATGTAAGGCGCTAGGCTTATCAAGCTTACAATTTCATGGGTGCATTTGTTAGGTCCTGTTCCCTTCGCAGTCCTAAAGGCAAGGACGATTTGTTAGGGCATAGTGTGCAAGGCGGCTTAATAATTACCACTTAATTACAATACCTTCGCCAAAATTTAAGCCACTCTTGCATGAATCCTACCGATTTCTGCGGCTTGGAAGATACGATCATCAATTAAATACGTGTCATCATTTTTGCCCAGTGCATTAATAATGCGGCGCGTGTATT
>QYQN01000013.1 GCA_007280895.1 Methylococcaceae bacterium | reverse complement strand
CTTACAACGCTGCGCTTTAACCCCTGAATGCCCGCAAGTTACAGAAATTGATTTTGCTTCTTTTTATAAAAGAAATTCCTTAGATAAATAAGGATTGTTTGTAGACTTTAAAAAACATGCTAACCTATAAAGGCATCTATACTTATTATTTATTATATTAGGTTTTGGCAATACCTTCGCCAATTTTGATTTTTAGGTGTATTGTTCTAAAAATCAAAAATTACTGACTAATCAATCGGTTATAACTGCAAAAACACAGATTGCAACTTAGCTTATATGTTTGGCGAAGGTATTGTTTTGGTGCATATCATTTTAACTAAATTAAGGTTTGATTATGAATAAAGCAACAAATTTATTAGTACCAGCTTTGTTATTGGCTGGGATATCATTTTCAGCTCAAAGCACTGCAAATACCTGCAAAGAGTTACCTACTTATGCTGAACTTAAAGCAGCTCTTCAAGAAGTTATTCCTTTAAATACGGTTAATTTAGCAACGGGTGTGTCTTCAGATGTTACCCTTAATGGTGGTGTTGGCGCACCTGAATGGTTAAGTTTGGTTGACACCAGCGGTACGGTTTGTGCTGTTGTCCATTCTCTACCAGAAAAAACTGACGTAACGACCAAATTGGGCATTATGCATCGTCCATCATCCATTTTTGCCGCAGAAACAGCCAATTCTTATTCTCGTGATGGTATCGGTGTTTCTACTGCCAATTTATATTTACACGTAGCCAACCAACAAGGTTTTGATGCTGAAGTCAGCAGCGGCTTGTTAGGTTTAAACACTGCAAGTATCGATGTTTACGGTGGAAAACCAACGACTTGGGGAACTGAAAAAGACCCATTAGTTGGAAAACGTGTGGGTGGCTCAAACATGTTAGGCGGTGGTTTACCATTGTATGACAGCCAAAAACATAAAGTCGGCGCAATCGGTGTTGCTGGTGACTTCCGCTGTACTGACCATGTTATCGCATGGAAAGTCCGTGAGAAATTAAGAGATAACGCCTACAACGCTCACAACAATCCATTCGGTGTGGCATTTGATCCAAATAATGCACAAAATCCTTCAAATGGTACAGATGCAATGATTCAAGATATCAACCCAACAACCGGTAAAAGTGCTAGCGGTTTTGGATACCCTGTTTGTTTAATTAATAACCCAAGTAAAGAGAATGATGGCGGTGCTATCATTCGCTCTAATGGTAATGAATAAGTAGTGTTGATTTAATCTAAAAAAAACCTGACAGGATACTAAAGCCTGTCAGGTTTTTTTATGCCAGTGCCTTAGATTGCAATAGTCGCTGGGCGTATTGCGACCTATGTACTGATTTTTTCAATAAGTGCTAATACATGCAAGATACAGCACACATTTGTAGCTAAAAAAAACTGTATAAAACGGATTGCCGATGTATGCTAAATACAGTACAGGCGCGTATTTTAGCGTTGCTTGAATTCCCTGCTAGCCTTTATCAAGGCATTGCTGGGCAATCAGCTGAACTGGCCGTCTGAATGGGCGAACCGAGAGTAACTTATTACATTGAATAAAAATAAGGGAGGTAGGTTTGAATTAATTCAAACCTACACACAAAAATACTTTTTAAATTATCACTACCAATTTTTGATAGTCAAATATTCACGCTTTTTTAAAGTGGCTGGTAAATTCAAATCGATTGATATTCAGTTATTCGCTCGCACCGCCTGCATGTTCGATTGAACCGCCATCGTTTTCTGGAGTAGGATTATTAGCGCATACAAAATATCCATAACCACTTTTACTTTGACGAGTATCTGGGTCAACATCTTGTACTAGTGCATCATTACGCGCGCCAGATAATCCATAAGGAACATTGGCAACTGAGTAAGCTTTATTTCTTAAAAGCTCACGAACTTTCCAGGCAATAACATGGTCTGTGCAGCGGAAATCACCAGAAGCCCCAATCGCTCCGACTTTTGTTTTTGTACTGTCCCACAACGATAGGCCACCTGGTATAGCGGCAGTACCACCTACACGGTTACCAACTAAAGGGTCTTTTGGAGTTCCCCATGTTTTAGGATTACCTACAAATGGGTCAAGCTGGCTATTAACAAGAGAATCCAGTCCTTGTGCAACTTCGTTAAATTGTGAACCAAAGAAAATATTTGCTGACGATACAGCTAAACCTGTACCAGGCGTACCATTAGAACGGCTAAAACCATTCGAAATACCAGCTTTTTGGGCAGAAAGTATACGGTGACTTATTGCCAGATGTTTAGTTACATCAGTGCCAACAGGCAAGTTGTGGACGATTGCACATATAATCCCACTGCTATCTACTTCAGTTAGCCATTCAGGCGCACCAACTCCACCATTACTCACGCCACCGTCTAATTTTGCAACTGACATCAATGCCGCTTTTAATTCTGCCGCAGTTGGTAAATCAGCACAAGTACTTGCCATTGCAGAAGACGCAAATGCTGTTACTGCTAAAACTAAAGCAGAAATCAAATATTTTTACTTTCTTTCATGATATAACCTCAAATATTATTAACTAATTTTTAATGTTGGTACTTAAAACATATCTGCTGAATTCAGGTCTTAAAAATAATCATAGGTTTTAATTAACTGTTTCTACCACTTCTCGATATTAAACAGTTAAATGAATGTAAATTTTAAAAAATTATTGTCAAGATTTTTAATGAGGACTTTCGCTAAACTGTGATTCTATGAGATAAAAGTTCATTACGCAGATAATTAGAAAACAAACTTGACCGAACTTTGTAACGCGTTGTTTTTACTTTGTAGGCATAAAATTTCAGCATGACAACAAAACAAAAATACATTGAATACTTAATAAGTACGCCGATAAACTACAAGTTCGCAAACTTGTCAGCGGATTTAGATGTCTTGGCAAGGGGCGACTAGAAGTCGCTTAGCCTTAAGCGTATAGCCAAAAACGGCTATTCATCATCATTTTTAAGAACAGTGTATTGCGCTTCTATAACATTTTTATGTTGATTTTTCTGTGCTACTTGCTTTGTTTTCCAAATTTTGAAGCCAATTATTGAAATGGGTATGAGTAATACGGCAAAAAATACGGAGAACAACACAACAGACGCCACAGCACTAACAAGCATAATTGGAAATGCGATAATTCGGGGAAGATTTAATGATAAAGACATAAGGCACCGCTTTCGTTAGTTTAAGTAGAGGTGTATTTTACTCTTAAAAAGGGCTAATAGGTTATTTCAATTGTGCCTATAAACGTTCCGTTTATTAAGCGCTACCTTGACGTTTTTTTGATACCGTTTAGGGTGGTTGGCTTTTTCCATTCATGTCTCAATCAATCAACAAGCTCATGATTCAGCCTGTGTGGGTTCCCAACAGGGTCATAATAAAATTTGCTTATGTCTTAGCGATTTCAGCTTCCCACTTAAGTTGGGACACAGCGCAAGGCTTAACCTGAAACTGTCCCGCCTTAAGTGGGTAGCCGCGATTTCATTATTTGTTTCGGTAACACTTAGTCAGGAGGCATAACATCAGTGATTAAAAATTTGTGTAAAGCTATTTAAAACACTTTTGTATAATCTTGTTCTTTCGATTTATTTTTTCATTATGCAAACTTCTTTTAAAACGATTGGAATTATAGGTAAACCCAGCGACCCTAGTATTTCTGGGACGTTATTGGTGCTGCATACGTTGTTAAAGAAATTACACTGCACCGTTATTGTTAGTACAGATAGTTTGCCTTTTATTCACGATGCAGCCGTGACGGCGTGTGCTGTTGAGACCCTTGGACAGTATTGCGATATGGTTATTGCTGTGGGTGGCGATGGTACGTTTCTGGCTGCTACACGTGCAATTGTTAACTATGATATTCCCTTAATTGGTATTAACTTGGGAAGACTGGGGTTTTTAGTGGATATTTCTCCCGGTGAATTATCCGAAGTGTTAACACCCATGTTACAGGGCAATTATACGGAAGAGTTGCGCTATTTATTGTGCGCTAAAATTATTCGTGATGAGCAGGTGATTCATGAAGAAACGGCGGTTAACGAGGTCGTTATTCATCGCTGGGTAACGCCAAGTATGATTGAAATTATCACTAAAATTGATAATGTGTTTTTAAATTCACAACGTTCTGATGGCCTAATTATTTCCACACCCACGGGCTCAACAGCCTATTCTTTGTCAGCAGGTGGGCCGATTTTACACCCTACTTTAAACGCATTGGTGTTGGTACCACTAAATCCTCATACTTTATCTAACCGACCTATTGTGATTGCAGACTCGGTGGAAATTGAGATTAGTTTTTGCCAAGCCAAACAAATCAATGCCTTAGTTACTTGTGATCATATAGAAATTCCTGAAGTGTTAATTAGTGACAAGATTGTCATAAAAAAGGCATGTAAACCGATTAGAATTTTACATCCAGAAGGGTATGACTTTTTTCATATACTCAGGAATAAATTAAATTGGAGCAGTGGCTACCCCACACAATCGCATGTTAATTAATCTTACTATTAATGATCTTGCAGTCGTTAAAACGCTGGATTTGGATTTACACAAAGGAATGTCTGTATTAACCGGGGAGACGGGCGCAGGCAAGTCAATTTTATTGACGGCTTTAGGTTTGGCGTTGGGGGGCAGGGCAGATGCAGGCTATATTCGTCCGCATTGCAAACGTGCAGAGGTTAATTTGCAGTTTGATCTCAGCGATGCACCTGCGGCGGTGCAGTGGTTGCAGGAGCATGAAATGGATGATGAGCACGCGTGTATTATTCGACGTGTGGTCAGTCAAGATGGTCGCTCAAAAGCGTTTATTAATAACGCGGCGGTTAATTTGCAAACCTTACAAACATTTAGTGCAAAATTGGTGGAAATCCATGGGCAACACGCGCATTTAACCTTGCTAAATGCGGGTGAGCAGCTTCGTGTCGTCGATAATTTTGCTAAAAACCAATGGCTTCTTGACGAGTTAAGCACGTGTTATCGAACGTGGTTGAAAATCAGTAAAGAGTCGGCGCACTTAATAAAAGCCTGTGCTGAACGTAGCTTAAGAGAAGAGATACTGTCGTATCAAATTGAAGAGTTACAGCAACTGGATTTAGCGCAGTTTGATTATCAAGCGTTAGTAGAAGAGCACAGTAGATTAGCTAATTTTCAGGAAATTTTTGACACAGGAAATAAGTTAGTTGAGCAGTTATATGACGCGCCTAAGGCAGTGGCCAGTGTTATTAATCAGGGGGTGACTGAGCTAACCCAGCTTGCACGCTTTGCGTCTGAATTAACGGATATTGTACAATTATTAACTGAAGCACAGCTTCAAACGGAAGAGGCGGCGAAGCAGTTACGACGCTTTTTAGATAGTCAAGATGCTGATCCTGCAAGACTGGATGTACTGGATAAGCAGATCGCGTTGGTGCTAAGCTTGACTCGTAAGCATCATAGTGCGCCAGAAGATCTACCTGCGTTGCTTCAGCAATTAGAACAGGAATTACGCACCTTAACGCACAGTGCCGAACGTATTGCTGAGCAGGAAGAGAATCTGACGTCGCTTGTTGATCAGTACACTCTTTTAGCTACACAGTTATCGTCACGGCGACACCAAGGTGCTGCGTTGTTATCGCAACAGATTTCTTTGATGATTAAAGAATTAGGGATGCCGCAAGGTGAGTTTATCGTAGAGGTGTCCGCCTTAGAACATAATACGCCAAAGTTTAATGGCTGGGATGCGGTGACGTTTTTAGTCAGTGCAAATACAGGTTTGCCGCCTAAACCTTTGGCTAAAGTAGCTTCTGGCGGTGAATTATCGCGCATAAGTTTAGCGATTCAAGTTACGACTAGCCACGATAAAAGCACCCCCACAATGATTTTTGATGAAGTTGATTCTGGCATTGGTGGTGGTATTGCTGAAATTGTGGGACAAAAATTACGTGCTCTTGGTGCCGAGCGGCAAGTGTTGTGTGTGACGCATTTGCCCCAAGTAGCCGCCCAAGCGCATCAGCATTTGTATGTTGAAAAAAACAATCAAACCGACATAACGACATCGCATGTGCGGTTATTAAGTTTGCCAGAACGTATTGATGAGACCGCTCGTATGCTTGGCGGTGTGACGATCACAGCAAACACGTTGGCACATGCCACAGAAATGCTTGCTCATTCTTCGTTAAGTGAGCAGCAATTTTTGTAATGATTCAGTTCCCACCCTATTTTTTAATGGGGAGGTCTATGTTTACAACGTAATTTTGGCAGGGTGCTGAATAATTACCAATTTTTTAACTATAACAACAGGGACATAACATAATGATTCGATTTCCAGCTGAATGGGAACCTCAATCAGCCGTATTAATTGCATGGCCACATGCCTCGGGCGATTTTAGTACGCGTCTTCATGCAGTAGAAGCGTCTTATCAGTTTATTGCATTAACTATCTTACAATATCAACGGCTAGTGATTGTTTGTCATGATGCCGCACATCAGCAACATATCCAGACACTGTTAGGTGAGTCATCACGGCTTAGTTTTTGTCAGGCACAAGTTAATGATATTTGGGTGCGTGATACCGTATTTTTAACGGTTGAAAATGATGGTCAGGTGCAATTATGTAATTTTCGTTTCAATGGCTGGGGTGAAAAATACCCTCATGACTTTGATAATGCGCTAAACACTACTCTATTAAACACTGCTGTGTTTGCAGGCATTGCACCGTTGGAGAGTGCGTTTATTTTAGAAGGTGGTAGCATCGAAAGCGATGGTGTAGGGACGTTGCTCACTACGCGTCAATGCTTACTTAATGAAAATAGAAACAAGGGGTTATCTGTTTTTGAGATTGAGCAACAGTTGCAGCAGTCGTTGGGTGCGCAGCGTATTTTATGGCTAGATCAAGAAAATTTAACAGGTGATGATACGGACGCACATATTGATACCTTGGCGCGTTTTTGCTCGTCCAGCACCATTGCTTACACCGCCTGCACCGATGAAACTGATCCACATTATCAAGGTTTACAGGCGATGCACGAGCAATTGGCGGCGTTGCGTACGGTTGATAATCTGCCCTATCATTTAGTCCCTTTACCCATGCCCAAAGCCATTTATGATGAACATGGGCAACAGCTTCCTGCGAACTACGCTAATTTCTTAATTATTAATGGTGCGGTGATGGTACCTGTCTATGAGGATCCTCATGATGATATTGCGTTAGCGCGTTTGGCTGAGTGTTTTCCTGAGCGCAAAATTATTGCTACGCCTTGTCGCCCTTTAGTGCATCAGTATGGAAGTTTACATTGTATGACGATGCAGTTTCCAGCCGCTGTGTTTGCAGCGTAAGGGTTGGTTAGCTTGCGTTGCGCTTTGGTATGACGATGCCTGATTTAAAAAGTGTCGTAAAAGCGATTTATTTTTTTACCGCAGAATAGCTCTGCGTAACCTTAGTTTATTATAGTTAAATAAGCCTTTTTCTCTCTTTAAGGGCTATAAGGTAGACTATATTTATCCTATCCATTTCTTAATTTAAATTTTAAAGTGAAATACATGACAATACATAAAATTGGTTTTATTGGCGGCGGTAATATGGGTTCAAGTCTAATCAGTGGCTTGTGTGCTAGTGGTCACCCTTCCTCACAAATCTGGGTATCGGATATTAATAAAGATACGCTGGATGCTTTAGCAGAATTTCATGAAGTAAATACCTCAAGCGATAATCAAGCTATTGTCGAAGAGGTGGATGTGATTGTGCTTGCAGTGAAGCCACAAATGATCGAAGAAGTGGCAAAAGCACTTGCCGCTGACATTCAGAAAAAACAAATCTTAGTGTTATCCATTGCGGCGGGTATTACCCAACAAAATTTAGCTAATTGCTTAGGCAGTGATGTCGCTATTGTCCGTTGCATGCCCAATACACCTGCAATGGTGTTAACAGGCACCACTGTTATGAATGCTAATGCTAATGTCACCTTAGAAAATCGTGATCTTGCTGAGCGTATTATGCGTTCTGTGGGCGTTGCGCTTTGGGTTGATAAAGAAAGTGATTTAGATGCGGTGACTGCCATTTCTGGAAGTGGCCCTGCATACTATTTTTTAATGATGGAAGCTATGGAAAAAGTAGCTATTGAATTTGGGCTAGATCCTATTGTTGCTCGATTAATCGTTCAACAAACAGCTTTAGGCGCAGCTAAAATCGCACTTGAGTCATTGCATTCTCCAGAACAACTACGCCTACAAGTGACGTCGCCAGGCGGCACTACAGAGCAGGCACTTAATGTGTTAAATGAAGGTGAATTTAGTGCGTTGGTTGCTAAAGCAATTCATGCTGCGCGTGATCGTTCTATTGAATTATCTGCATTATAGGTTGTTGTGATGGGGGCAAATTATTTAATCGATCCGCTTATTTTAGTCATTGATACACTGGCTTCGTTGTATGTTTTGGCCGTGTTATTACGCTTTATGTTGCAGTGGACGGGGGCTGCTTTTTATAATCCAATTTCGCAGTTTTTGGTAACTATTACGCATCCACCTTTGCGAATTCTGCGTCGTTTTGTGCCTTCTATTGGCAAACTGGATACGTCGTCGCTGGTTTTGGCGTTGGTATTACAGATGTTGACTAATTTTATTATCTTGATGTTAAAAGGCGTTGCCTTAAACATTGCGGCATTAATTGTCTTGTCAATTATAGATTTAGTGTCTTTGGTGATTAATATATTTATCTTTGCAATCTTTGCCAGAGCCATTTTAAGCTGGATGAATCCTGGTACTTATGATGCCGCAGCCAGTATTTTAGCGACCTTAACTGAGCCGTTATTAACATTGTGCCGTAAGTTTATACCTTATTTAGGGGGGATGGATTTATCACCTTTGGCGGCCTTGTTGTTTTTGCAATTAGCAAAAATGGTTATTTTGCCGCCGTTGCATGAGATAGCCAATTTATTGAGTTAAGTTGTTGAGGATGTTGTTGGGGATAAAGCGCTGTTTATCCCCAATTTTTATTAAAGTTGGATAGTGCGTAAGCGTAATGCTATCCAGTTGCTAGTTAAAGTTTTGCTAAGACCTTTGCAACTGTTTCACCCATTGCAGCGGGGGTTGGACTAATAGTAATGCCCATTTCCGTTAATAAGGCTACTTTTTCTGCGGCACTTTCTCCAGCTGAAGAGATAATTGCCCCGGCATGTCCCATGCGTCTGCCTTCTGGGGCAGTTAAGCCGGCAATATAAGCAACCACTGGTTTAGTCATATTTTCTTTTGCAAATAAACCTGCTTGTACTTCTTGTGGACCGCCAATTTCGCCAATCATAAGCACGACTTTTGTTTCGTCGTCGCGTTCGAAATGCTCAAAAATATCTCGGTGTGAACTGCCATTAATAGGATCCCCACCAATACCAACTGAGGTTGAAATGCCGATGCCTAAGCGTTTCATTTGATCAGCGGCTTCGTAGCCAAGTGTTCCTGAGCGACCAACAATGCCAACGTGGCCCTGTTGATAAATATGCCCTGGCATAATGCCTAACATCGCCCGACCTGGGCTGATAGTGCCTGCACAGTTTGGGCCAGTTAAAATCATACGTTCATGTTCTGGAAATCTGCTTAAAAAGTTTTTTACGCGCATCATGTCCTGAGTAGGAATGCCATCAGTAATGGCTACACAATATTTAATGCCAGCATCAGCCGCTTCCATGATGGAGTCAGCTGCAAAAGCAGGGGGGACAAAGATGATACTGGCTTCGGCACCAACCTCTTGGACGGCTTCTTTGACTCTATCAAAGACCGGTAAGCCTAAGTGGGTTTGCCCACCTTTACCAGGAGTAATACCACCGACCACGCAGGAGCCGTAATTAATCATGTCTTGCGCGTGAAAGGAGCCAATTTTTCCAGTGAAGCCTTGGACGATAATGCGGGTAGTTTCGTTAAGTAAAATAGCCATAAATTCCTTAAGCCTCTCTGGCAACAACTTCGTTACGTGCTTGCACGGCTTTTTCTGCCGCTTCAGCTAAAGTTTCTGCAGTGATAATGGGTAAGCCACTGTCGGCAATAATGCGTTGACCTTCTGCTACATTGGTTCCTGAAAGACGCACAATTAAGGGGACTTTCATGTCAATTTTTCTTACTGCCTGCACAACGCCTTCAGCAATCCAGTCACAACGATTAATGCCTGCAAAAATGTTGACCAACATCGCTTTAACATTTTGATCTGCTAGCACTAGGCGGAAAGCTTTTTCAGTGCGTTCGGCAGAAGCACCGCCGCCAACATCTAAGAAATTGGCAGGTTCACCACCGGCAAGTTTAATCATGTCCATTGTCGCCATGGCTAAACCAGCACCATTAATCATGCAGCCAATGTCGCCATCTAAGCCTACATAGCTTAAGCCTCGATCTGCCGCAGCGGTTTCGCGTGGCTCTTCTTGTGTTTTATCGCGCAATTCTGAGATTTTAGGTTGGCGGAACAGGGCATTTTCATCGAAGCCCATTTTGGCGTCTAAAGCCAGTAAATCACCATTGGCAGCAATGACTAAGGGATTAATTTCTAGCATGTTTGCATCAAGATCGCGTAATGCGCGATAACAACCTTTGATTGTTTTTACTGCATGACTCATGCTATCTGCCTGAATACCTAAGGTAAAGGCCATTTCACGGGCTTGGTAGTCTTGTAAACCTACGGCTGGATCAATGTAGATTTTGGTGATAGCGTCAGGATCGGTGAGTGCTAATGCTTCGATATCCATACCGCCTTGTGCCGAGCCAATCATGACAATGCGCTCTTCAGTGCGATCAACCAAGAGGCAAAAATACATTTCTTTTGCAATGTCAGTGCCTGCTTCAATGTATAAGCGCCCACAGACTTTACCCGCAGGGCCTGTTTGGTGGGTGATTAAGCGTTTACCTAATAATTTTTCTGCGGCGTTGGCAACCTCATCATGATTTTTACAGATAATGATGCCACCCGCTTTGCCACGTGCGCCAGAGTGAATTTGGGCTTTGACTGCCCAGACACGGCCACCGATTTCACGTGCGCGTTGTACGGCATCATCTGGACTATAGGCTAAACCGCCTAAAGCGATTTTAACGCCGTATTCATTTAAAATTTCTTTTGCTTGATACTCATGAATATCCACAGCATCTCCATTATGTGTTGTTATTGAATAATCGATGGACTGCTTATAAGCGCAGTCAATTGTTTGAACAATGCTCAATTAGGTCGTTAATTTTTTAAAATCACCCTGACTGTTTGTTGTTAACATCAGCGCCAAAGAATTTTTAGTTGCACGAGGTAGTTATTTGGCGTGGTGCAATGACGGCTTAGATAGCACGTTAACTTAGTTTACTTTTGCGGCGATAGCTTCTGCCGTTCTGACGATATTGTTGGCCATTTTTTCAGAGGCAGCGTCAATTAAACGACCGTCTAAGGACGCAGCTCCTTTACCTTGTGCTGCGGCTTCTTGCAAGGCGACTAAAATACGTTTTGCTTTTTCAATTTCAGCAGGTGGTGGGGTAAACACATCGTTTGCTAAAGTAATTTGGCTTGGATGAATCGCCCATTTGCCTTCGCAGCCTAACGCCGCTGCACGTTTAGCAGCTAAATTAAAGCCTTCTGGGTCTTTGATGTCTCCAAAAGGGCCATCAATGGCTCGTAAACCAAAGGCACGGCAGGCGACCGTCATACGGCTGATCGCATAATGCCATTGGTCGCCAGGATAATCAGGATTTAAGCCACCAATATTGGTGGTTCTTGCACGGTTGCTTGCTGCATAATCGGCAACACCAAAGTGTAATGCTTCAAGACGACCCGAGGCACCTTGTCGCGCAATATCTTCAACATTTGCCATGCCTAAGGCGGTTTCAATTAACGCTTCTAGGCCTATTTTATGAGTTAAGCCTTGTTGCATTTCAAGCTGGTTAAGCATGGCTTCAACCATATAAATATCCGCGTACACGCCTACTTTAGGAATTAACAAGGTATTAATTTTAGCACCGCATTGTTCTACTAAATCAACAACATCACGCACCATGTATTGGGTGTCTAAGCCGTTAATACGCACTGATAAGGTCACGCCATGTCCTTGCCAATCAAGATCATTAATGGCTTCAATGATGTTTTTTCGTGCACGTAATTTATCATCTGGCGCAACCGCATCTTCAAGATCAAGGAAGATAAAGTCTGCCCCGCTTTTAAGGGCTTTCTCAAAAAAATCAGGATTTGAACCGGGAACTGCCAACTCACTACGTTGTACTCGTTGAATTGAAGCTGAATATAAAGTGTGACTCATCTGTACATTCCTAATTGAGGTGATAGCATACTTAGCATAAGTACCTATAAAAAATAAAACTGGCTTTTACCAGACAAAATTAAATCGACCATTCTACTTTCAGACTTATTAATGTCAATTTTTTACCACGCTTAAATGTGCATTGTTACTTGCCGATTGAATATGCCTATGTCATTATTCTGCGTTTTTAATGGGTGGCTTTTTTATCACGTCAGGCTGTTTTATACTCATAATTATTAACATTTAGCCTATTAAGCTTAGTTAATAAACAATGTACAGAACTATTCGCGCTAAAATCTTGCGTTAAGCATTTGACTTTCACCAAAGTAATCAATGTGAGTAGCGAAAATAACGCACCACATCTTTCAATTTTTTAATCATTATAATCTAACGAGGTAATCATGGCGGGTCGTAACCACCTTTATATTCCAGGGCCAACAAATGTTCCTAACGAAATTTTAAATGCGATGCATGTTCCTATGGAAGATCATCGTTCACCGATTTTTCCACAATTATTAACACCACTGCTCAATGATTTAAAAAAAATATTTAGAACTGAAGCAGGGCAAGCTTTTGTCTTTCCTGCTACCGGCACAGCAGGCTGGGAGATTGCTTTAACTAATTGTTTAAATCCTGGTGATAAAGTATTGATTTATCGTTTTGGACAATTCAGTCATTTATGGGCGGAAATGGCGAAGCGGTTAGGCTTTAATGTAGAAATTCATCAGGAACCTTGGGGGATGGGTATTCCTCTGGATAAACTTGCGGCGCGTTTGCAAGAAGATACCCTGCATGAAATTAAAGCCGTGTTAGCTACTCATAATGAAACAGCAACGGGTGTAACCAGTGATATTGCTGGTGTTCGTAAGGCCTTAAACGCCTGCCAGCATCCTGCCTTGTTATTTGTTGATGGCGTGAGTTCAATTGCCAGTATTGAATTCCGTATGGATGATTGGGGCGTTGATGGGGCAATTAGTGGTTCGCAAAAAGGCTTTATGCTGCCTGCAGGCGGTGCTTTTTTAGCCTTTAGTCAAAAAGCCTTGAAAGCAATTGAAACTTCAACGTATCCTCGTTGCTTTCTGGATTTAAAAGATCAAATGAATGCTAATAAAGACGGCTACACGCCTTACACACCAAATTTGCCCTTATTGTACGGCTTGCGTAAGGCATTAGATTTGTTGTTGGCTGAGGGGTTGGACACGGTCTATGCACGTCATCACCGCTTAGCAGAGGGTACTCGTAAAGCAGTGGCGGCATGGGGGTTAAGCTTATGCGCTCAACCTGGTTTTGAGTCTGATACCGTGTCGGCTATTGTGGTACCAGAAGGTAAGGATGCTAAAACAGTTATTAGTATCGCTTTCAGTAAATACAATATTTCTTTGGGCGCAGGCTTGTCTGAACTGGCAGGTAAAGTCTTCCGTATTGGTCATGTTGGCGATATGAATGACGTGTCTATGTTAGGGGCGATTGCTGGTGTTGAAATGGCCTTGTTGGATAGTGGTATTGATATTAAAGCTGGCAGTGGCGTGGCTGCTGCGCTTGAATATTATCGTGCTACAGCAAACTAATAACTGAAGCGTTCTATTATCATTACGTTAAGTATGGTAATGGTGTGAAGGGTAACCCACCTTATCGAGCAGATTTGGTGGGTTTCTTGCATTCAGTCACTTGATTTTTTTCTAATTTATTCCTATGTTGAGGAATCTCATGAATAAACCAAAAGTTGTTGTTACTAGAAAATGGCCTGTAGCGGTAGAAAATCAACTTAAAGCACGTTTTGATGTGCAGTTAAATGAAACGGATCAACCCTTGTCAGTTGAGGCATTAATGCACGCCATGCAAACAGCGGATGCACTCTTGCCAACCGTAACTGATGCCATTTCTGCTGATGTGCTTAATGTTGCTGCGCGGCAAGTACAGTTTATTGGTAATTTTGGTGTGGGGTATAACAATATTGATATACATGTCGCTCAGCAACACGGTGTCGTGGTGACAAATACGCCGCATGTGCTGACTGATTGTACGGCTGATATCGCCATGTTATTACTGTTAATGTCGGCACGACGCGCCGCTGAAGCTGAGCGTCTGCTGCTTAGTGGGCAATGGACAGGCTGGGGGCCTACGCAATTAATGGGGCAAAAAGTGACGGGTAAAACCTTGGGTTTAATTGGTTTTGGCCGTATTGCGCAAGCTGTGGCAAGAAAAGCTCATTATGGTTTTGGGATGAAGATTTTATTTTATGTGCCCTCAGAGCCTGATTCTGCGATTGTTGAAGCGTTGCAGGCCGTTCGTTGCCAAAGTGTTGACGAGCTTTTATCTGAAGCCCATTTTGTCTCTGTGCATTGCCCAGGCGGGGCGGCCACGCGGCATTTAATTAACGAACAACGTTTACAATTAATGCGTCCTTCTGCTCATTTAATCAATACTGCACGGGGCGATGTGATCGACAGCAACGCCTTAATTAAAGCGTTAAAAGCAGGCTGGATTGCGGGGGCTGGCTTAGATGTGTATGAGGGAGAGCCGCATATTCATCCCGAGTTTTTAAGCTTAGATAATATTACGCTATTGCCGCATATTGGCAGTGCAAGTGAAGAAACAAGGATAGCGATGGGGGAGCGCGTGGTCAGCAATCTAGTGGCTTATTTTGACGGGCATGAGCCTGCTGATCGCGTGGTGTAGTGGCGTTTATTTAAACTTATCAACGAGGCTGTGTAATGAAATTAACAAGCAAACAAAGCGTATTATTTTTGGGTTTATTAATGAACCTAAGTCCAGTTTTTGCACATTCTGGTAATGGAGCTGAGGGAATGTTAGCGGGTCTAATGCATCCTTTGATGGGGATTGATCATGTGTTAGTGATGCTATGTGTCGGCGTGTGGGCAGCTATGCAGCAAGGTCGCTTGCGTTATTTATGTCCGTTAACATTTTTAGGCGCAATGGCGGTGGGTGCAATGTTTGCCATGTACGGTGGGGTGTTGCCCTTGGCTGAAGGCTGGGTGGCATGTTCAGTGGTGGTGATGGGCGTTTTGGTGGGGCGGTCTATTACATTAACTATGAGTATTTCTTTAGGCTTACTGATGGTGTTGGCCGTTGCTCATGGTTATGTTCATGCAGCTGAGTTATCTGCTGGCGTGGATGCGCGATGGTTTGCGTTAGGCTTTCTATTGTCTACTGCGGTGCTGCATGGGGTTGGTTTTTGGGTAGGGCAAGCAATGCGAACGTCACGGCCTCTGTTCTCTGCATTGGGTATAGTTTGCGTGGGGGCTGGAATTAGCCTTTTCGTGAGCCTTAGCAATTAGCCAGCAACAGTTAAGCGTTGTGTGGCGTTGTTGTGGCCGAGGCTTTGCCTAAAGCGCCTCGTCCACACTAGCCGGACTGCTGAGTAGGGCGCTCTGGAGTCCAAGGGCTTTAGCCCTTGAGTAAAAAGGCTAAAGCCTTTTTACTCTTGCTTACTGATGAGGATGCTTTTAACGTATTAAATCAGCGTGATGATTCTCCCTGCCATAATGAGAATCGCTGTCATAATAAACGAACTCCACAAAAGAAACGACTGTGCAGGGCGTGGGCAGTCTGATTCTTGAGAAAATTTTAATGTGTCTTAGCCAAGCATATTATCCAAAATCATCATGACGATAAAGCCTATCATTAACGCAAAAGTGGCATAGCGTGAACGGCCTTTAGCGTGGGTTTCTGGAATAATTTCTTCACTAATCACAAATAACATTGCTCCGCCTGCAAAGCCCATGGCTATTGGCATAATGGGTTCAATGACCGTGACCATGGTTACTCCCAATAAACCACCAATTGGCTCGACTAATCCGGTGAGTGTGGCAATGCCAACGGCACGCCATTTATTCACACCAATCCCCACCAAGGGTAAGGCAACGGCTAACCCTTCGGGAATATTTTGTAATGCCACGGCAATCGCTAAAACAATGCCGTTTTTCATTTGATCAGCACCAAAACTCACCCCAACCGACAAACCTTCAGGGAAGTTATGTAAGGTGATCGCCATAATAAATAAGCCCACTTTATTAAGCGTATTTAATTGGTCGTTATCAATGCTATCAAAATACACATGCGGTAAGTGTTTATCCGCAGCATGTAAAAACAATGCTCCAATTAACATGCCGGCAGAGATTAAGTAAATACCTTTGCCTGGCCAAAGTTGATTGGCATAGTCAATGCCTGGTACTAAGAGTGAAAAAGCGGTAGCCGCAAGCATAACGCCAGCTGCGGCACCTAAAATAGAATTAAATAAATTATTGGAAATCTGTTTAAAAAAGAGTGCAGGTAAGGCACCTACGCCCGTTGCTAAGCCCGCTAAAATACTAGCAATGAAGCCAATAACAACGATTTTGCCAAAGACTAGATATAAACTACCCATTAAACAGCTTAACGCAAGTAAGCCAAGTCCTGTAAGAATTGCTATCCGTTTAATTACCGGCAAGGTCAGTAAATATTGATAAAATTTGCTGGCGACAACTGTATTAACGGAGTGTTCAAGCGCGTTTTTTAAACTGTCAAAAAGTGTAGCATTTGCGGTCATAAAGAGCCTTAAGTGAAGAGAATATTTGAAAGTTACATTATAACAAAACGCTGAGTTAATGTAGGCAGTGTGTTGTGATTTATCGTTAAAAAATTAAGGGATTTTTTTCTTGATGCGTGCGCATTAAGGATGTTGCGCGAGTTGAGTGCGCGTTGGTTAGGCACACAACTTATCTTAACAACAGCGTTTTATGCCTTGCCATTGCTGGTCTTGCCAGCGTTTAAAAAATTCTGCTTTGCTTAGCACGGGAATATTTTCTTGGCTATGTTGTACGTGATGATGCAGTAAGTAGCGTTCATAAGCATCATCTCCCGACAGGTGTCGAATGCCCTGCCAGAGCAGCAGTAATTTTTTTAGCATTAATCCCGTACCCATTCTGCATTTAAAAGAGAGACTTCATGAGGGGTTTCACTTAACGGTGAGGTGGGTTGGTCGGTTAAATAGCGATAGCAAGTGTGGAGCATGTCTAGCACGATTAACCACATTAAGCTGGTAAAAATGAACGTAATCACGGCATCAACATTTAAATTAATAATCAGCTGAGGCGCCACCGAAGCTTTTTCTGGCGAAAGTAAGTGTTGGTTAAGTTGCAGGCTTAACTGTTCAGCAGCGGCTAAAAAACCGATACGCACATCGGGACTAACCAGTTTTTGCCAAGCAGTTGTGGTGGTTATAATCACTAACCAAAGTAGCGGTACAGCAGTTACCCAAGAAAATTTTAGTTGTTTAGATTTAACTAAAATGCCCGTGGCAATTGCCAACGCAATCGCGGCCAGCATCTGATTGGCTATACCAAATAACGGCCATAAAATATTCACGCCGCCATTGGGATCAATTACGCCGATATATAAAAAATATCCCCAGCCAGCGACAACCACTGCACTACTTAAAATAACTGAAGGTAGCCAGGATGTTTCTGCCATTTTAGGCCAGAGATTACCCAGCATGTCTTGTAACATGAAACGCCCAACGCGAGTGCCCGCATCTAAGGTTGTTAAAATAAAAATAGCTTCAAACATAATGGCAAAGTGATACCACATTGCCAACATGCCTTGACCAAAAGCACTGCCAAAAATACTCGCCATGCCCACAGCAAGAGACGGTGCGCCACCGGTACGTGCAAATAAGGTGGCTTCTCCCATTTGTTGAGCCAAAGATTGCATCTGTAGCGCCGTAACAGGATACCCCCAAGCGGTAATTTTGGCGGTGGCGGCAAGGGCATCGCTGCCCACAACCCCAGCTGAACTGTTAATGGCAAAGAACACACCGGGTTCAAGAACGGTTGCAGCGATCATTGCCATGATGGCAACGAAGGATTCTAACAGCATGCTGCCATAGCCAATTAAGGGAATGTAGCGTTCATTGCTGATTAACTTAGGTGTTGTTCCTGAAGAGATTAACGCATGAAAGCCTGAAATTGCACCGCAAGCAATGGTAATAAAAACAAAAGGAAATAATTTGCCACCAAAAATAGGGCCATTTCCCTCAATAAATGGGGTCAGGGCAGGCATTTTAATGTCAGGTTGTAACAGCACAATGGCAATGGCAAGTAAGCTAATTGTGCCTATTTTCATATAAGTTGATAAGTAATCACGCGGTGCTAATAACATCCAAACCGGCATAATGGCGGCTGCAAAGCCATAACCCATAATGCACCATGCGAGGGTTAAGCCATCCTGATCAAACCATTTGTGTAGCGTAGGATGCGAATCAACGAAGCCGCCTGCGGCAACGGCACATAATAATAAGCCAACCCCTAACGCTGAGGCTTCTAGCACATGCCCAGGTCGAAGATAGCGCATATATACGCCTACCAGTAAGGCAATAGGAATGGTCGCCGCCACCGTAAAGGTTCCCCAAGGGCTATGTTTCATGGCATTTACTACCACTAAACCCAAGACTGAAATCAAGATAATCATGATCGCAAAGGTTGCGATTAACGCTGCCGAGCCACCAAGTAAGCCCAATTCATCACGCGACATTTGTCCTAAACTTTTGCCGTTGCGTCGTGTTGATAAAAATAAAATCGCCATATCTTGCACACAGCCACCTAACACAGCACCAAAAATAATCCACAATGTACCGGGCAAATAGCCAAACTGTGCCGCCAGTGTAGGGCCTATTAACGGGCCAGGGCCAGCAATGGCAGCAAAATGATGACCAAACACAATCCAGCGATGTGTGGGGGTAAAATCACTGCCATTATCTAAGCGTTCCGCTGGCGTGGCGCGTGTTTCATCAAGAACAAATACGCGAGTGCTTAACCAGCGTGCATAAAATCGATAAGCGATGGCATACACGCACAATGCGGCAGTAATAAACCATAAGGCGTTAATGCTTTCGCCGCGATGTAGGGCAATACCACCGATTGCGGAAGCGCCAACGAGACTAATTAACAGCCAGATGAGCGAGGTTTTAATAGCATTCATGAGGCTTAATGACAATGAGTGACTGAACAGGGAAGGGGATGCAACGCATGACAGATGTTTACCACGACCCTACGTTGCTCATGGATAACCACGGCTCAGCAGGAGGTAATGGTGCATGGTATTGTAATAATTCTATTGAGATGCCGTCGGGCGAGCGAATAAATGCCATGTGCCCATCACGAGGTGGGCGGTTGATAATGACACCGTTATCAACAAGTTGTTGACAGGTGAGGTAGATATTTTCAACTTCAAAAGCGAGATGACCAAAATTACGACCGCCCGTGTAGGTTTCGGTATCCCAATTGTAAGTAAGTTCTAGTAATGGTGCGGAACTAGTCATAGCCTGTTCAGCATCTAAGGGGGCGTGCAAATAAACCAGCGTAAAGCGACCACTGTCACTTTGAAAGCGATGGCTTTCAATTAAGCCTAATTGCTGACAATAAAAATGTAAGGACTCTTCTAAGTCACGTACACGAACCATCGTATGTAAATAACGCATAATTATTCCCAATAAAGTAATGAGTTGCTAAGAAGGAGTGCGGAGCAGTTGTAGGTGTCGGAAGCAGTCAACGGTGTGATCATTAACGATGCCAATGGCTTGTAGATAGGCATAGCACACCGTTGCGCCAATAAATTTAAAGCCGTTATTTTTAAGGTGCGTACTAAGACTTACTGACAGGGGTGTTTGGCTAGGAATGTCGCAGTGATGTTGCCATTGATTGTGCAGAGTCTTGCCATCAACATGCTGCCAAATAAAGTCATTAAAACTGCCAAACTTAGCTTGTATTGCTAAAAACGCATGAGCATTATGAATAGTGGCGGCAATTTTTAAGCGATGACGAATAATGCCTGAATCCTTCAGTAACAATTCACTCTGTGTAGAGGTCATTAACGCTACCTGAGCAGCATCAAAGTTAGCAAACGCGCTACGGTAAGCTGCACGTTTTTTCAGCACAGTGAGCCAACTTAAGCCTGCTTGGGCTGTTTCTAAAACAAGGTGTTCAAACAATTGCCGATCATCATGAATAGGTGCGCCCCATTCATGATCGTGATACGTTTCTAGTAAAGGGTGACTTAAGCACCACGCACATTTCTGCATTGCTTATTGCTGCTGTTGTTGTTCTTGTTGGCGGCGCGTTAGTTGCTGTTTAGACTGGCGTTTAGCAAGTAATGCCCGCGCTGCGTCAGCACCAAGATGCGTTTCACCACGTTGTTTTGCTAATTGAATTTGTTTTTCACGTTCTGAAAAACGTGCTTTTTGTGCTTGGCTGACTTTATCAAAACACTGTGGACAGCTTACGCCTTGCTGATAATGTTTATCCGCTTTATCTTCTTCAGTAATGGGTAAGCGACACGCGTTGCATTGATCATACTGCCCTTTTTCTAAATGATGATTAACCGTCACGCGTTCATCAAAAACAAAGCATTCGCCTTCCCAAAGAGTATCTTCAGGGGCAATTTCTTCGAGATATTTTAAAATCCCTCCCTTTAAATGGTACACCTCTTGAAAACCTAGTTCTTTTAAGTACGCGGTTGATTTTTCACAACGAATTCCACCGGTGCAAAACATAGCGATTTTTTTATCTTTAGCATCACTTAAGTGCGTGCGGACATAGTCAGGAAATTCACGAAAGCTTTCGGTCTGTGGATTAAGCGCATTTTTAAACGTACCCACTTGATGTTCATAGTTATTACGGGTATCAACTACAATAACGTCTGGATCAGAAATCAGTTGATTCCATTCTTTTGGGTTGACATAGGTTCCCACAACTCGTTTGGGGTCGATGCCAGGCACGCCTAACGTAACAATTTCTTTTTTGAGTTTAACTTTGGTGCGATTGAATGGCTGAATTTCAGTAAAGGATTCTTTGCAATCAATATCACTTAAGCGGGGATCTAAGCGAAGCCAATAGAGCAAGGTATCAATGTCTTGTCTGGAACCAGCGACCGTGCCATTAATGCCTTCTTGGGCTAATAGAAGTGTGCCACGAATATGATAACTTTCCATAACCTTATGTAAAGGAAGGCGAAGTTCTTGAAAATTATCTAGGGTAACGAATTTATAGAGAGCACAAACAACAATTGAAGTCATATTTACCTTGATTTGTAAGCTGGAACGTAAATCCAGGACAAAAAAAGGACGCTATTATAACCAGATTGTTGTTTGTTAGGTTATTTAGCGTTAAATTTACTTAGTGATTAGCGTCATAAGTCGCTTTCATTTCTGTAAAGCCAGCTAATGCTTCTTTTAATTTAGTTTCAGCAGTTGCCAAATCACCACTTTCGTAGCTATCACGTGCAATTCTTAATTTGTCATTTGATTTTTGACGTTGACGCTCAGTGATTTCATAACGAAATTCTTTTTGTAATTGACGTGCATCGTTGATTAATTTAACGATTTCTTCTTTGTTGCCTTTTTGATCTGATAAATTAACAGCTTCTTGAATTTTTTCGATGGTTCCTGTTGCGGCAGCTGCTACTTTTGCAGCTGTTTCTTCAACAGCGAATACATTTGCACACAAACCTAACATAAGAACAGAAAGCGCTAATTTTTTTAATACTTGCATTGTGTAAACCTCTGGGTTGATAAAAATAAAGTAAGGTCATGCTAATGAACGCAGTTTGATTGCGATAATCGCCCTCGCCACATTAGCCATAAACCGCTTAAAATTCTAGCATAGAAAAAACTTACAAGCCTTTAATTTCTTAGCGTGCTACAAGGTTTTTGTGGTGACCACATCAGCCTATGAACTTAGTATGTCATGGCTGATAGCTTCTCTTAAAACTAAAAAACCACACGAGTAAGAGACGCGTGTGGTTGTAGTTTAAAACCTGATATTTACAAAGACTTAAGGTGTTAGGCCCTGACCAACAACAATAACTTTTAAGGCATTCGTGCCGCCTTTAATACCGTTCAAATCGCCTTTGGTAATGATGAATTTATCGCCGTCTTTCGCAATATTCCATTTTCTCAGCTCTTTTACAACACCACGATTAACTTCTGCATGATCTTGCGTGTCTGACAATTCATAAAACATAGGGAATACACCACGGAATAACGTGGCTTTACCTAAAGTTTCTTCCACACGACTAAACGCAAAAATAGGAATGCCTGAGCTGATGCGCGACATCCACAGCGGGGTCGAGCCAGATTCTGTTAAGGCAACAATCCCTTTGATTTTAGAATGGTTTGCCATGTACATTGCAGACATAGCAATGGCTTCATCATCGCGTTCAAATTGAATATTAATACGGTGATCTGACTCACGCACACTGGGTTGTTTTTCTGCTTCGATACAAATCCGATTCATGGCTTCCACTGCTTTCACAGGGTGGTTTCCTGACGCAGTTTCAGCAGAGAGCATAATGGCATCAGTGCCGTCATAAACAGCATTCGCCACGTCAAATACTTCAGCACGGGTAGGAATTGGATTTTCAATCATTGATTCCATCATCTGCGTTGCAGTAATGGCAACACGATTTAATTCTCGTGTGCGTTTAATCAATTTTTTTTGTACAGCTGGTAAATTTGCATCACCAATTTCTACGCCTAAATCTCCCCGCGCAACCATGACAGCATCTGAGGCTAAGATGATTTCATCCATAACGTCATCGACAATGGCTTCGGCACGCTCAACTTTTGCAACGATGCCTGCTTCACAGCCGACTTCTTTTAATAAACGTCGTGCTTCGTGTAAATCTTCTGCACAACGTGGAAAAGAGACCGCCACATAATCACATTTCATGATGCCGATGGTTTTAATATCCTCTTTGTCTTTGTCTGTTAACGCAGCCGCTGAAAGTCCACCACCCAGTAAATTAATACCTTTGTTGTTGGATAAATAACCACCCACCACAACGGTGCAATTGACGCGCATGTTTTCAACATTAATCACATCCAAGACTATACGACCATCGTCTAATAACAAGCGACTGCCAGGTTTTACTTCAAGCGCTAAGGGTTCGTAAGTGATGCCTACTTGCGTGTTATCTCCTGCTAAGGGATCAAAATTGATATCTAAAGCGAACGCTTGACCTTCTTCCAAAAAGACTTTGGTGTCAATAAAACGAGCAATACGAATTTTAGGCCCTTGTAAGTCTGCAAGAATACCCACGCGTCTGCCTGTTGCATGGCTAAGATCACGTATTTTTTGAGCTCGTGCAAGATGATCTTCGGCAGAGCCATGAGAAAAGTTCATCCGAACGACATCAATACCTGCTTCAAATAACGCCTCAAGCACGCCTGGTTTATCCGTTGCTGGCCCTAACGTGGCTAAAATTTTTGTTCTTCTTAACATTGAGTTTATCCCGCATTAACTAGCGCAATTGACGTATCTAACATACGATTTGAAAAACCCCATTCGTTATCGTACCAAGATAAAACTTTAACAAAATTGCCATCAACAATTTTAGTAAGCGGTGCTTCGTAAATTGAAGAGGCTGGATTGTGATTGAAATCTGTGGACACTAAAGGTTTGTGGTTGATTTCAAGAATGCCTTTTAACGGGCCTTCAGACGCGGCAGTTAAAATATCATTGATTTCAGCAATGCTAGTGTTTCTTGCTGCGGTGAAGGTTAAATCAACCACTGAAACATTGATAGTAGGAACGCGCATAGCGAAGCCATCTAATTTACCTGCTAATTCAGGTAACACTAAACCTACGGCTGCGGCGGCACCTGTTTTGGTAGGAATCATAGATTGTGTAGCAGAACGCGCACGACGTAAATCACTGTGGTATACATCAGTTAATACTTGGTCGTTAGTGTAGGAATGAATGGTCGTCATTAAGCCATGTACGACACCTATCGCATCATGCAAGGGTTTAACTAAAGGCGCTAAACAGTTTGTAGTGCATGACGCATTGGAGATGACAGTATCCGTGGCTTTTAACACCTGATGGTTAACGCCATAAACGATAGTGGCATCAACATCATCACCACCTGGTGCTGAAATGATGACTTTTTTTGCGCCCGCAGTGATATGTGCAGAGGCTTTTGCTTTGCTAGTGAAGAAGCCAGTACATTCATGAACAACATCAATGTCTAAATCACCCCATGGTAATTTTGATGGATCGCGTTCTGAGAAAACTTTGATTCTATCGCCATTAATTACCATATATTCGCCATCAACACTCACTTCAAATGGGAATTTACCATGTACTGAATCATATTGAGTGAGGTGAGCATTTGTGTTGGCATCGCCTAAATCATTGATAGCCACAATTTGAATTTCATTTGTACGTCCTGATTCATACAAAGCACGAACGATATTACGTCCAATTCGACCATAACCATTGATAGCAACTTTAATTGACATTGTGTTTCCTCTTAAAAGGGTTGAAATAATGAACTGCTTGGATGGGTAATAAATTTAAATAACCTTGCAACTATACCAAAATAAGGCGCATTTAGTCTATTTAACATGATGCCAGCTATTGTTCGTGACAGCAGCTTAACCCGTAAGCGGCATAGAATAAGGTGCAATTGGCACTACGACTGCATGGCTACAGGATTTAGCAACAGTCGGTGCGTTAGGCGATGCTGGCGTTGTTACTGAGTCGCACTGCACAGCATGATTGTTGCGTTATTGAGTGTGTTCAGTATGATGATTATTGGCTTCCACTTTTACCGCAGCAACGCCCACGCCATATTTATAAACCATTAAGCCGCCTAAATCGGCACCTAAGCTAATAATAATGCACAATAAGCCAGCTAAGAGTAAAAAAAATGGGTTGCTAGGGTGAAGTGGATAGGGTTTTAGGATGATGCGCCAAACGGATAAGAGTGATGCTATGCCTAGTATCCAAAAACCAAACGCTTCGTGACGTTCCATGATGTCGTGAACATCGTCAAGATGAGGAACCGAATCAGCAGCACTTAAGCCCGCAAGCACCGTTAATAAAGCAAAGCCAGTGCCTAAGTACAATAAACGACTAGCATATTCTCGCCATTCATATTTTTTAAAAAGAGTGCCAATTAGATCAGTAATAAAAAAAAGTAATAATAAAGTAATAATAAAGTAATGGGAAAATGGACTAACAGCGGATGAATATTATTAAGACTAACTATGCCAGGCAGTAGCGCTGCAAAAGCACCGCTTGGCTCCTGTGTAGTCAGGCCTTCAATAAAAGTAAGAAGCGCTAGTAAGGTGTCCAATAGACCATTGCCATGATCTGCGCCGCCGTGAATTTGAAATGATAGTAATGAATCCATGGTTTGTTTGCTCATAGTAAAGGGCAGTTATGACTGCCTTTGTTGTAAAAATCGTAAGCGTTTTTAATAATTATTAATTGAGCGCAGACAAGTGAAGCCCGTTACTTGCTTCTTTTTATCAGTGCGATAGTCATTCAAAACTAAATCGTTAACGCACATTCTACTAATCAAAGCGTGCTGCATTGTAAGGCAGTTTAGCAAATATCGGATGTGCGGCAATACCATAGTGGGCTGGATAAAATACGCCAGCTAAAAATAGACCATTGGGCGGAGCCGTCACACTTGCCTTACTTCTATCGTTAAGGGAAAGTAACTCGACCGTCCAGTCAGGTGTTTTTTTTGCAGTGCCTATGTCCATTAATACACCGACGATATTTCTTACCATGTGATGTAAAAAAGCATTGGCAGATAATTCTACATATACGTAATCATGCTCTCTGTACACATTGATAAAATAGAGTGTGCGACAGGGGCTTTTAGATTGGCAACCGGCCGCTCTAAACGAAGAAAAGTCATGATGTCCAATTAACGCTTGAGCCGCTTCGTGCATTTTTTCAGCATCTAAATACGTACCTTGCCAAGTGGTTTGTTGATGATAAAGCGCAGATTTTGTGGCGCGATTATAAATAACGTAGCGATAAAATCGAGCAATAGCGCTGAACCGAGCATGAAAGTCAGTAATTGCAGGCCGAGCCCAGATGATTTTAATATCAGCAGGCAAATGACTATTGCCTCCCAATGTCCACGCTTCTAGCGGTCGTTGCGCACAGCTATCAAAATGCACAATTTGTTCTAGCGCATGAACACCCGTATCAGTACGCCCCGCACACTGAACGCTAATAGGATGGTTAGCAATTTTTGCTAAAGCCAACTCTACGCACTGTTGAACACAGCGACGTTGAGCTTGTGTTTGCCAACCAGAAAAACTAAAACCATTGTATTCAATACCTAAGACAATACGAGTGTTACTCATGAATGAATACCCGTGTGCGCACTGGAATGCGTGCAAACAATTCCATAATGTCGTTATTTTTCATACGAATACATCCGTGAGAGGCAGGCGTTCCGGTAATGAAATCATCAGGGCAGCCATGAATATAAATATACCGCCAAGCGCTATCCACCATACCATAACGATTGCGCTGAGGTTCTAAACCACTTAACCATAAAATGCGCGTTAAAATCCAATCTCGTTGAGGATAGTGCAACGCCCAGTCAGCTTGATAAATTTCACCCGTGGGACGACGACCAACAAATACCGTATGCAATGGCAGTTGGTCGCCTATTTTAACGCGCACACAATGCCAACCACGCGGCGTGCATTCGCTTCCACGACGTTCACCCACCCCTTTTTTTGCCGTTGATATGGGATATTTTTTAATTACAGCGTCAGCCGCACATAAGCTAAGCATCTGTGCTGAGATAGAAATATCAAGGTGCAACGCTGGGGCGTTAGAGGCCATTGTTAATCGTGCTGGGGTCTGCATTCTCATGAAATAAACGTAAATAAAATCAATTTGATAAGTATTTAACACGCTTGGGGTAGGGGCGCTATTTATAAGGTTATTAACATTATAGTTGCCCTCGTTAGTTAAACAACCTTTGCATGATGACTTAGAAAGGCAGTGGGGGATATGAATTATAAGGCAACTTGCCTTAGGGAAAGAAAATAGGCTAATTATATTGTTAAGTGGCTACAGTATGAAGCAGCAGTGACTATTAATAAATAAGGGCATCTAAGCATTGTGAATACCCTTATTTATCCTTCCGTCAAGCATTAAGGACGATAATCGCCATTTGATAATAATGTAAACAGCATGGGTAATAGTACAAAAATACTCATTAATAGGCCAACGCCACCCAGCGCAATAATTAAGGCTTTTAACGTGCCTTTTAAATTGTTGCCTTCATTAGCGTCTTCAGGTGAATCTGAGGAATGGGTCGTGTTTGTGTCGTGGTCTGACATAGTATTCTCCAACGTGGAAATTGATTTAGGTTAATTGAGCAGAAAGCACAGACAATTTACCGTTAAATTTTATTTAAGCAAACCTTTTAATATTCAATTAGTTAAAATAAATTTTGAGTGTTTGAAGGGGGTATTATGGGCTAAGAGTGTTAATCACGAAGTTAATTTATATTTCTCTCTAATGCTTCAGATTATGACGGGGTGTTGTGTGGCGCAGTGTGGCTTAATGATGATGTTCAGATCCTTTCGTGGTGAAAAGGTAAGGACGAGTAAGTAGGCTTCAGTCTTTTTAACGAAGGTAAAGCCATTGGACTCCATGTTTACGGTGAGGATGATAATGAGCAGTGTGGTGCGCTCAGTTGTTTCTTGTTTGCCAAGCCATTTGATTATTTACAATAACGTTCAGCGCCTTAATTTTCCATAGTCACGACCTTAGTCGCACTATTACTCAACAGCCAGTGGTGGCTGTTGGTTTCTAGCTTTATTCGTCCACGGATAACTTTGTTCATAACCAGGTGTACTCCAATCAATCTCGCCTGGGAGTTCAATAATGTTATGAAAATCATGGTAGTTTAATTCTCTAACGCCATCTGCACGAATTTTTAGTACATCAGCGAAGCGTGCATTCCAGGCAATATCTTGTAATTGATAATTATGATGTGCATGAATTAATTGCCCAAGTGTTTGGTCTTGCGCAATAAAGGTAACTAAAAATTCTGCATTTAAGCTGGTTAGATGTTGCATTGAATCGGCGCCCCACAAGGGGCTAGATTGGTCTATGCGATGCATTGCTGTCCAGGTTAAACGGAAATGATCAGTACGACTGCGAACTAAAGGTAGGTCAAGGGGATACCGTACTGTTTCACCTTCAAGGGTTTGTTCGGTGATTAACATGGCGACGCGTAACTGCGCTTCGACAACATTGTTATGACGCCAGTTAGCTAAACGAATTTGTAAATGTGGCACGCCATTGCGGGCGTTGACGACTATTTTTTCCGTAAATAACACCTTTGCATTGACCCGAGATAAGCGCGAAAACGCTGCGCCTGTGATGACTGCGGTGCTAAAAATACCAACAAAGGCTTCCGTTATGGCAATTAAATTAGCCCAGCGTGTTGCAGGTGTTAAATACCCATAACCAATGGTGGCAAAAGTTTGGATAGAAAAGTAAAACGTATCTTCAAAACTTTGATTGCGTGCATTGAAAATATTGTTTGGTTCAAGCAAATATAAGCAGGTAAAAAAAACGTTAAGTAGTATAAAAATAGCTGCACATAAACCTAAAAACTGAAACCACGAGCATTGCATTAACCAATGATACACATCAAGGTGAGGAATTAAGCTGCGTCCTTTAATCTGCATTTGGAAGTAGTTTGTTTTTTTATCCCGATATTGCGTTTTGGGTTGAGCCATTACGTTCTCCAGTGTTTAAATAACTTATATGTATTTAGAAAAGTTAAAGCGGCGTAGCTTACTTGTTTGCAGCTGTTTAATAAGCTGTCTTGGGGTGTGGAGAAGTGAAAATTTAGCCACTAAGCGGTTTAAATTAGGAAATTTTTAATCATCTGCTATTGTCGTACAATACCTATTACACAACAATAGTTAAAGCCGTTAGTTGTCAGATCAGGTTAACTTAGTGCATTATTGTGTCAACATTTTTTTATCAAATGAGGCTTTACTTGTGAAAAATCAATCCATAACGGCATCTCGTTGGTTTAATTCCTCTACATCAATTTTAGTGCTGATGATGGTTATGGGTGCCATACTTTCAGAGTCGGTGTTAGCAAAGAGTTACAGCTCGCGGAGTTCATCTAGCACTAGATTTAAGTCGACTAGAGCGTATTCTGCACCCAGTCCGGGGTGGTCTAGGCCAGCGTATAGCAGTAAAAAAACATCAGTTAGTTCAAAATTTGGTACCCAGTATAATTCCACATTTGAGCGTCAATATACACAACAGTCTGCAAAGCGTGCCTATAACGCCTTGCCAAATTCGGTAAGTTCTACGAAGCCACGTTATTTTCCTCCGGCTGATTTGCAACGATACCGTAGCTCGTATTCTAGTCATGCGTGGTATCGGCAAGCTCAGCGTTCGCCCAATCGTTGGCATGAACGCACCCAATATTATCAAGCGCAAGCACCGATGACAGTTAATGGTGGTAGCCATACGTTTGGCTTGTTATCAGGATTATTTTTATACAGTTTATTAAATAATAATGCTTCAGCCGGACAATACGCCTATCACCATCAGCAAGATCCAGATTATCAAAAATGGCGTACTGAGGCAGATCAGTTAGCCAAAGACAATGTCGACTTGAAAGCGCAATTAGCTTCTTTGGATGCAGTTAAAAACAGCCAAACTGCCACGCCAATTAACCCTAATTGGTTGCCTGCTAATGTTCCTGTTGCAGCAGTTATGTCTGAGGAAGCCTTAAAGTCCAGTCAAGCTGATTTTAAGATTTGTGTTGGTTCAGAGGGGGGCGCGTATTACAAAATTGCACAATCGTTAATGTTGCCGGCGTTAGTCGAATGGGTTAATGTGAGCCCAATTATCACTCAGGGCACGCCTGAAATTTTAGCCAAATTAGCAAGTGGTGACTGTGATGCTGGGTTTATTCAAGGCGATGCAGATTACGATGCACAACAATTGGAGGTGTTATTTACGCCTTTTTTGGAAGCCGCGCATTTAGCCTGTAGTACAGCGTTGTCCATTACCAAATTATCTGAGCTTGCTGATAACGAATTATGGATTCCAAATCGGTCTGGTTCTAGTTTATCTTGGCAACGCTTTGTGGCGTTAAATCCTGCTTATCAACGCGTTAAGCTTAGGTCGGCGGTAAATTATCAAGATGCAATTTTGAAAGCCATTGCGCAGCGTGCTTGTTTGTTTTATATGGCGGCGCCACATGCGGCAGCTATTGATCGCTTAATTGATCGAGATGACTTGCAGTTGCTGGCTATTGATGATGAAAAACTAACGCAAAGTAAGGTTTATCAAAAGCGCACCTTATCTTCTGCTGATTACAGTAAGGCCATTCAGGCAAAAGGAGTGTTTGGTGATCGTTTTGTTGCGACGGTTGTCACCCCTGCGCTGTTTGTCATGCGCACCAATTGGCGTACAACACACGCTGATAGTGCGGCAAAAATTGCCTTAGCACTGACTGATCTTGAGAACAATTACAAAGAGGCCGTGAAACAATAATGTTTAGCAAATTTACCCCTTCAAAACCGCATGGATTGCAGGTATCTTTGACCAGTCATCTTGAAGTTAATTTGGTCGATACACTTGGCGTGGACTTACATCCTGCTTTTGTTCGTCCAGAAGGACTTTTTTTTATTAAGGCAATTGGTGAAAACTTTGCGCAGGATCAACTTATCGATACCTGTATTTATGCTGAGAATAAGGGCAACTTTTATGTGTTTGCTATTACCTTGGCAGAGAATAAAGTAACGTCCGTTAGTCTGTATCAAAATATTTTAACGCTTACGCCAACAGAGGAAGAGTGGGTGGAGGTGTTGCATGATATGGCCAGTCCTGAGTTTGAGATGGATGATATTATTTTTACTCGTACCGTGGGTGGCGCGAGTCAACAGGCTGAATTAATTAGATTTACGGAACGATTGCAAACGGAAAGTGGGGTTGCTGAAGGCGAAAATTCGTTAATGATCTTTGCTAGAACAGTGCCGTCAAGCACGTGTGTGGAAAAACTCCGTATTGTCGTTGAAGTAAGTGAGCAAGCACAGCGTGCAGAGGTTGGTTTTTATGTAGGTTTTGATATTGATCCAGCACTGTTTACCTTATTAGGCTAGTATTGACGTTGAATTTTTCTTGCTGAGCAGCGTTGAAGTGCTGCGTGAGAGCAATTAATTAATTAATTTTACACATTAGGAAGTAGACATGGCATTTTTTAAAAATTACGGTATTCAAAAAGCGAAAGATTTGGCAAATTTATTAGGTGAGGCAATTGTTAAGTTTGATCCTGAAGGTGCAACTGAGGCGGCAATTGCAGAAATAGAGGAAAAATTTGATAAATTAAATTTGACATTTTCTAAAGCAAAACAAGCATTTGTTAAAGAAGATAACGAGGCACGTACAATTATTGCTCTGTATAACCAACGCTTAGCGGCGGCTGAACATTTGCAGACACTGCCTGAAAAAGCTGAGGCTTTAACGCAATTAGTGACGTTATTGGAAACAATGCACGCTGATGTGGAAAGAGAAAAACAGGAGGCAGACGAGGCAAAGCAATATATGCAAGAATTAGAGGGCTTAGTTAAACAGTATGCGTCGAAATTAACCAGTGCACGCGCGACCGTTGAGCAAGCTAAAAAAGCGATGGAGCGAGCAAAGTTAATCAAAGAACAAGCGTTAGAAAAAGAAGCCGCAGCAAAAATGGCAAGTGGTTTATCAGGAAGTTCGTCGTCGTTAAGTTCAGCTTTGGATCACATGAATCATTTAGCTGAACAATCATTGGTGGCCGCTGATGCGGCTTCACGTAAAGCTAGTTTATTGCAACCTACCGTGATTGAAGATAATCCAGATATTAAAGCGGCGATGGCTGCGGTCAGTGGTCAGCCAGAGTTAAGTGCAAGCGTTCAAGATCGCTTAGCCGCACTTAAAAAAATAGCGTAACGTTGGCCGTGTATTGGCAACTGCTGGGGCGGTATTATCAGGATACAATTCAGCTTATAATAACGCCATTAGCAGGTGGGAGTGTTGACGTTCAGCTACGTTTTTGACGTAGGTTTTTAGTTTGATAATAAAAAAGGATAGGTTCATGAGTAAAATAATCACCAAAGCAGTTTTTCCTGTTGCAGGTTTGGGTACACGCTTTTTACCTGCAACTAAAGCTAGTCCAAAAGAAATGTTGCCTATTGTGGATAAACCATTGATTCAATATGCTGTGGAAGAAGCGGTTGCGGCAGGTATTGATACCATGGTGTTTATTACTGGACGTAGTAAAAATGCGATTACAGATCATTTTGATAAAGCCTACGAATTGGAAAAAGAGCTTGAGGCAAAAAATAAAGTCGAAACATTAAATTTAATTCGCGATATTTTACCGGCACATGTTTCGTGTATTTTTATTCGTCAAGCCGAGGCGCTTGGTTTAGGTCATGCTGTTTATTGTGCGCGTCCTGTTATTGGCGATGAGCCTTTTGCTGTTATCTTAGCCGATGATTTAATTGAAGATGCTGGGCGTGGTTGTATGGCGCAAATGGTAAAATTGTATGAACAAAATCATTGTTCAATTTTAGGTGTTGAGCGTGTTAATCCTTCTGATACAGGAAGCTATGGCATAGTCAAAACGGCTGACTTCACCGGCTTATCTGCTGTTGTGGAAACTATCATTGAAAAGCCTAAGCCAGAAGATGCGCCTTCTAATTTAGCGGTGGTTGGACGTTATATTTTAAGCCCAACTATTTTCGATAAAATTAAAAAAACCGGGCGCGGCGCAGGAGGTGAAATTCAGCTTACTGACGCTATCGCTGAGTTAATGTTAGATGAGCAAGTGTTAGCGTATGAATTTGAAGGTCGGCGTTATGATTGTGGCTCAAAGTTAGGTTTTTTAATTGCTACTGTAGAGCATGGTATGTTGCACAAAGAGCTTAAAGATGATTTTCTTGCTTACTTAAGAAAATTGATTAAAGCCCATAAAAATTTAAATGGTTCTGTGCAGTAAGCAGACATTTTTATAGAAAATAAAAAAGGCAACCTAGGTTGCCTTTTTTTATGCGTATTATAATTTTTCTTTAATACGTGCTGCTTTACCTGTTAAGTTGCGTAGGTAATACAGTTTGGCTCTGCGCACATCACCCCGACGTTTGACAATAATTTCACTAATCATTGGGCTATGTGTTTGAAAAACACGCTCTACGCCGGTGCCGTGGGAGATTTTTCTTACTGTAAACGCAGAATTTAAGCCACGATTACGTTTAGCTATCACAATCCCTTCAAATGCCTGAATACGTTCACGTTCCCCCTCTTTTACTTTTACTTGAACGACAACAGTATCACCAGAATTAAAATCTGGGATTTGTTTTAATTGTTTTGCTTCTAGTTCATCAATAATATTGCTCATTGTTATACCTTAAATGGGTTTGATTCTAATATAAATTCATTCAGCAAATTTTTTTGTTCTGCATTAAGTTGCTTGTTTTTTAATAAATCAGGTCGTTTTTGCAATGTTCTGCCTAACGCCTGTTTGCGTCGCCAACGATCTATATCTGCATGATGACCACTGGTTAGTACGGTGGGCACTGTCGTTGCTGCTATAGTTTCAGGGCGCGTATAATGGGGGTAGTCTAATAATCCGTCTGTGTGTGAGTCGTATAATGCAGACTCGCTATCACCTAATACGCCAGGGATTAAACGGAGCATTGCGTCAATCACAATAAGTGCTGCAAGTTCTCCGCCACTAATAACATAATCGCCAAGTGACCATTCTTCATCACAATCAAGCGTAATAAAGCGTTCGTCAATTCCTTCATAGCGTCCTGCAACTAAAATGATTTGCGAAAGATTAAGCGCTTCTGATAATACCTGTTGGGTGATGACTTTACCTTGTGGGCTTAGGTAAATGACTTTACTAGACTCGCCCGCTTGGTAATTTTTTTTAGCATCAGTGACAGCGTCGTGGAGTGGTTGGTATTTCATTACCATGCCAGGACCTCCGCCATAAGGACGATCATCGACAGTTTTGTGCTTGTCGATGACATAATCCCTTGGGTTCCAAACATTTACGCGAGCTAAATTAGTTTCTAAAGCTTTACCTGTGACGCCATGGCCTGCTGCTTGAAGCACCATTTCTGGAAATAAGGTAATGACATCAAACTGCATAGGGGTTCATTAAAACTCTGGATCCCAGTCAACGATCATTTTTTTTTCTGGCAAATCAATGCTGATGATAACCTGACCATGAATGAATGGAATGGCATACTCTCGCTCGCCTTTGATAATCATTACATCGTTGGCACCTGTTTCTAGCATGCTATCAATATAACCTAAAGGCACATTGGATAGCGTTGACACGGCTATTCCTAGTAAGTCAGACCAATAATACTCACCTTGTTGAGGGCGTGGTAATTGCTCTTGTCGAATAAAAATTTCTGAGCCAATGAACGTGTCAGCTTGATTTCTGGTATCTATCTCTTTAAGTTTTGCAATGACATTTTTGCCATGTAATGCGCCGTCAGAGAGTGTGTAATTAGCAGGTTCAGCATGAGGTTTTTTTATTATCCACGGTGTAAAATCTAAAATTCTTGCACGCTCATCTGTGAAAGAAAAAATTTTTAACCACCCTTTAATGCCAAAACTGCTGGTTATTTCGCCAATTTTTATAAGTTTAGTATCTGGCAAGCGATTAAGCTGCTATTTTTGCAGCGTCTTTAATCAACTTTGCAACGCGATCAGAAGGTTGCGCACCATTTGAACGCCAGTAATCAACGCGTTCGCTATTTAAGCGTAAACGTTCTTCATTGCCCCGAGCAAATGGGTTAAAAAAGCCGATCCGTTCTATATAACGTCCATCACGACCGTTACGGCTATCGGTTACAACAACATGATAAAAGGGGTGATTTTTTGAACCCCCTCTTGAAAGACGTATGGTTACCATCTAATTTCCTCAAAAAAACATTTAGTAAAAGTTAGCCGACGCATTTTACGCGAATTTGTTGATATGTGAAGAAAAAAATGCGGGGCGAGTGATTTATCAACACGATGATGAGTTAAATTTACCGTCGCATAGTATTACGAACATTGCTTTTAATGCCTCGCATCATATTTGCCATGTTGCCATTTTTCATTTTTTTCATCATTTTTTGCATCATGATAAATTGCTTTAGGATGCGATTAACATCTTGTATTTCTTGACCAGAGCCAGCAGCAATACGTTTTTTGCGATTGCCTTTGATCAAATCAGGAAAGCGTCGTTCTTGTTTAGTCATTGAGCAAATAACGGCAATTTGACGGGCGATCATTTTGTCATTTACCTTGTCGCGCATTTCTTGAGGGATGTTGTTTGCGCCGGGTAATTTTTCCATCATGGAGCTAATTCCCCCCATATTTTGCATTTGTTCTAGTTGTTCACGGAAATCATCGAAGTCAAAACTTTTGCCTTTTTTAATTTTTTGAGCAAATTTTTCAGCTTTTTCTTTATCAACTTTTTGTTCGATTTCCTCGATTAAGCTCAGCATATCACCCATCCCTAAAATACGGGAGGCGATTCGATCTGGATGGAAGAGTTCGAGTTCGGTAGATTTTTCACCCATTCCTATAAATTTAATGGGTTTTCCTGTGATGTGGCGTATGGATAAGGCGGCTCCACCGCGTGCATCGCCGTCTGCTTTAGTTAGGATTATACCTGTTAATGGAAGCGCTTCATTGAAGGCCTTTGCCGTGTTTGCAGCATCTTGCCCCGTCATGCTGTCTACGACAAACAGGGTTTCGGTGGGTTGAATGGCGTCATGAAGGGCTGTTATTTCCGTCATCATGTCGGCGTCAATATGCAGGCGTCCAGCGGTGTCAATGATGATGACGTCAAGAAATTTCTTTTTGGCCGCAGCAATTGCATTGGTAGCAATGTCGATAGGTTGTTGCGAGGTGTCGCTGGGAAAGAAGTCCAGCGCTAAGTCTTCAGCAAGCACCTGTAGTTGTTTTATCGCGGCCGGACGATAAATATCAACACTGACAACGCCCACTTTTTTCTTTTGTGTGTGTTGCAGCCAGCGACCTAATTTACCAACGGTAGTGGTTTTACCCGCACCTTGTAAGCCTGCCAATAAGATAACTACAGGCGGATTGGCCTTAAGGTTAAGACCTTCATTGGCTTCACCCATTACCTTGATTAATTCTGCATTAACCACTTTAATGAAGGCTTGACCAGGTGACAGGCTAGATTGAACTTCTTTGCCCATGGCGCCGGTTTTAACATGCTGAATAAATTCGGTAACCACTGGAAGCGCAACATCTGCTTCTAATAAAGCAAGCCGTACTTCGTGTAAGGTGTCTTTGATATTGTCTTCAGTCAGGCGACCTTGACCTTTTAATTTTTTAAGCGTGTTACTGAGTCGGTCGGTTAAATTATCAAACATAGTATTTTTATTAAAGGTATAGGATGATTATCTAAATACAATTGCATTAGGACTATTTAATTCAATATATTACCATAGCTATTAACGTGATTGTATCAATACAGGTAGCCATGAAAGAGTGTGTGTTATCATGTGCAAACTGTTTAATTTTCTTAAAAAACAATGAGTTATTATTTTATAGCAGGGTTTTCAATAGGTCTGTACGTGCTAAGTTCAGGGCTTATTGTGCGCCATTTTACGCAAAAGACAACTCAACATGTGCCACTTTATTTAGCATGCTTAGCGGTTGTTGGGCATTTGCTTTATATTGTTTTGGGGTGTGTAGCGCAGCAAGGGTTTAGTTTCAGTTTTGTTGCGACGTGTTCTTTTGTCAGTATGATTGTGGCACTATTATTACTTTTGGCTGCAATCACTAAGCCAGTAGCTAAATTGGGTGTAGCTGTTTTTCCTATTGCGGCCTTAATGCTGAGTTTAACCATGTCTTTTGATGATACGGCGCAACCAATGCCGGTGTATCATTGGACTATGGCGAGTCATATTTTAACGTCGATTATTGCCTTTAGTTTGTTAAATATTGCCGCCTTGCAAGCGGCATTGTTGGCGTTTCAAGATCAACAATTAAAAAGCCACCCGCCTAAGCGTTTTGTTCATGCACTGCCTTCTTTGCAGGCGATGGAGGCTTTATTATTTGAAATGTTGGCGGCAGGATTATTTTTTTTAACGTTGTCGCTGGTTAGTGGTTTTATTTTTTTAGAAGATGTTTTTGCTCAACATTTAGTGCATAAAACGCTTCTGTCATTACTGGCATGGTTTATTTTTGCTGGTTTATTGCTAGGCAGAAAATGCTATGGATGGCGGGGTACGTTAGCCATACAATGGACAGTGTTTGGTTTTTTTCTCTTGTTGTTGGGGTATTTTGGAAGTAAGTTTGTGTTAAAACTTATTTTACATCGATGAGATTATTATAAAATTTGCTCTTCTTGTGCCACGCTTACTAATTAAGCATGTATCATATTGAGCCTTAGCTTGCTTAGTCACTCCCTTTACTATTATTTAAATGTCCTTGAAGTCCAAAAAAAAAGTTGATTTTAATTCAACAAATGATCCCTTTGCTCAGCGTGAAGCTGAAAAATACGAAAATCCAATTCCCAGCAGAGAATTGATTATTCAATTGCTCGAGCATTTAGGAAAACCTCTTCTGCGTAAAGAAATTATTGCGTCTTTTCAGTTGGAAACAGAGGAGCAGCTAGAAGCGCTTCGAAGACGCTTACGTGCGATGGAGCGCGATGGGCAATTATTGTTTAATCGGGAGCAGCGCTATTGTCTGGTTAATAATAAAGATTTAATTGTTGGACGAATTATTGGCCATGCAGATGGCTTTGGTTTTATTCGCCCTGATGATGGTTCGGAAGATTTGTTTTTATCTCCCCGCGAAATGAATCCCTTATTACACAATGACCGTGCCATGGTGCGTATTGTAGGGATTGATAAAAAAGGTCGGCGTGAATGCGCAGTTGTTGAGATTTTAGAGCGTAATACGCACCAAATTGTTGGGCGCTTATATCAAGAAGATGGCTTTACCTACGTAGTGCCGGACAATAAAAATATTTCACAAACGGTATTATTGCAAAAAGATGGCGTAGGTGGGGCAACCCAAGGACAGATTGTTGTTGCTGAAATCGTTGAGCAACCCACTAAACTGCATCAACCTATAGGGCGTATCATTGAAGTCTTAGGTGATCATTTAGCGCCTGGGATGGAAATTGAGATGGCCATTCGCACCCACGAATTACCCCATAACTGGCCGTCCGAAGTCGTCGCAGAAATCGCCTCACTTACTCCAGAAGTTCCAGAGACAGCTAAGGACGGTCGTGAAGACATTCGTCATTTACCGTTAGTAACGATTGATGGTGAAGATGCGCGAGATTTTGATGATGCTGTGTATTGTAAAAAAACGCCAAAAGGCTGGAAATTATTAGTCGCCATTGCTGATGTCTCGCATTATGTTATTGCCAATACCGCCTTAGATAATGAGGCAAAAAATCGCAGCACTTCGGTCTATTTCCCAGAAAACGTCATCCCTATGTTGCCAGAGATTTTATCGAATGGCTTATGCTCACTCAATCCTCATGTGGATCGTTTGTGTATGGTGTGCGAGTTAGTGATTGACGCGGAAGGCAATGTGATTAGATCACGTTTTTATGAGGCGGTAATGAATTCTCATGCACGCTTAACGTACAACGATGTTGCCGAATTATTGCCAAGTGCCGCCGCGCCTAACGTAGCAAAAGTAGCGCAATTAACCGAACAATATCGCTCGGTTATTCCACATGTATTAGAGTTATACGCGCTGTTTAAAATGATGCGTAAACAACGTGAGTTGCGTGGTGCGATGGATTTTGATACCCAAGAAACACGTATTATTTTTGGGCAGAATCGAAAAATTGAAACTATCGTGCCCGTTGTGCGCAATGATGCTCACAAGCTTATTGAAGAGTTTATGATTACTGCTAATAGTGCGGCAGCGCGTTATTTGAATGGCAAAAAAATGCCTAAGTTGCTGCGTATTCATGAGGGACCAAACGCAGATAAATTATTTAATCTCAAAAAGTTTTTGGGTGGACTAGGATTGGTTCTAGGCGGTGGAAATCAACCAACACCGTTGGATTATATGGCTTTAATGGAATCAATTAAAGACCGTCAAGACGCACATTTAATTCAAACTGTCTTATTGCGTTCCATGTCTCAGGCAGTTTACAGTCCTGATAGTAAAGGTCATTTTGGTTTGGCTTTAGAAGCCTATGCACATTTCACTTCGCCAATTCGTCGGTATCCAGATTTATTAGTTCATCGAGCTATCCGTCATACCTTACAAGGGAAAAAAGCTGAAAGTTTTATTTATGGCATTCCTGATATGGTTATTTTGGGCGAGCATTGTTCTGCAAACGAACGGCGTGCTGATGACGCCACACGTGATGTCGTGAGCTGGCTAAAATGTGAATACATGATGGATAAAATTGGCGAGGAGTTTAGTGGCATTATTTCAGCTGTGACGTCTTTTGGCTTTTTTGTTGAGTTAGCTGAAATTTATGTTGAAGGTCTAGTTCATATTAGTCATTTAGGGCAAGATTATTTTAATTTTGATCCTATCACCTATCAATTAAAAGGTGAGCGCACCAATACTGTGTACCGATTAGGTGACAGTGTGCAAGTGCGCGTAGCTAGGGTGGATTTAGATGAAAAGAAAATGGATTTTGATCTCGTATTAAAAAACGCATCAACAGCGCCCAAAACAATTGCTAAATTTAAGAAAAAACGGCGTAAAAAATAATCTGATTAACCGCTCACAATGAGCGCATTTAGTCAGAGGTGTGAGAAAGTTCACGCCTAATCTGGTCTTTAAAAAAGTACCCGAAGCGGAGTGGCGGGGGCTTTTAACATGCACAACGTCATGATTTTATGTTCTTATCTGTTGATAGTTCCTTTAAGTCTATCAATCGTAATTGACAAATAAAATCTTGTTATGCAGCATTTATTCGTAGTAGACAGTCTTGTTCAATCAATCAATCACTCACTCAATTCCTTTATGCATAGCTTATGAGGTGTAATGAAACTCAGTAAAATTTATGGTCTGCATTCCGTGCAGTCAGCGCTTGATTATTCCCCTACAAAAATCAGTCAAGCGTGGCTTGATGAGCAGCGCCAAGATAAGCGGTTAATGCCCTTAATTAATCAATTGGAAGATTTAGGGATTGTGGCTGAGAAAGTTGCACGCGCTAAATTAGATAAACTTGCTGACGGTAATGGGCATCAAGGTATTGTGATTGAGGTGGAATTGCCCGCAGTGTTATCTGAACAAGCCTTGCATACCTGTGTAGAAAATTTAACCAGTCCAGCCTTATTTTTAGTCCTTGATAATGTGCAAGATCCCCATAATTTAGGGGCTTGTTTACGCAGTGCTGACGGCACGCGTGCTAGTGGCGTAATTATTACTAAAGATAATGCTACGGGTATTACACCGACTGTGTGCAAAGTGGCATGTGGTGCAGCAGAAACAGTGCCTGTTTATCAAGTGACTAATTTAGCGCGCACCTTGCGGTGGTTAAAAGAACAGGGTATTTGGGTGATGGGTGCCGACGGTGAAGCAACGCAATCTATTTATCACACTGATTTCACAGTACCTTTAGCCTTGGTGATGGGCGCAGAAGGTAAAGGAATGCGACGCTTAACGCGTGAGCACTGTGATATTTTAGTAAGCTTGCCAATGTTGGGGCAGGTGGAAAGCTTAAATGTATCCGTTGCCAGTGGGGTGGTATTGTACGAAATTTTACGGCAACGATTGTATACATGAACAGTCTCTCGCCATTATTACAAGGGCTTGGCTTGGCGTGCATCCGTGATGATCGTAGCTTGTTTAGTGAGTTAAGTTTTGTGTTAGGTTCGGGTGAGGTGTTATTGCTAGAAGGCGAAAACGGAAGTGGTAAAACGTCGTTATTGCGTATTTTATGTGGGTTTCGCGAGCCTGATGCTGGGCAAGTGAGTTGGTGTGATGCGGCCATTTCCTCCTCCGAATACCGAGCAAACATGGCGTTTGTGGGACATTTGGATGGGGTAAAAAAAGAACTCACTGTGCTTGAAAATTTACGCGTGGCTGTGGCGTTAGGACAAGGGAACGGTTGTTCTTTAGATGAGGCGTTGGCGCGGGTTACTCTTGCTGGATACCAAGATGTGTTAATCAGTGCCTTATCAGCGGGGCAAAAGCGTCGGTTGTCACTGGCGCGACTGTTAGTCACAGCGAAATGTTTATGGATATTAGACGAACCCTTTACGTCCTTGGATAAACAGGGCATTCAATTGACCGAACAACTCATGAGTGAACACTGCGCCCAAGGCGGCATGATTGTATTAACTTCTCATCATCCAATACAGCTGACTAATGTTGCTGTGCAACGTATTTCTTTATCGCCATGCCTTTAATGTATGCTTTTTTTGCTATAGTCCGACGTGATTTACGTTTAGCGTTGCGTAAGCGTTCAGAAATCATTAATCCCTTATTATTCTTTGTGTTAGTGATAACCTTATTTCCTTTAGGCGTTGGCGCTAAACCAGTATTATTACAAGCAATAGCACCAGG
>QYQN01000120.1 GCA_007280895.1 Methylococcaceae bacterium | reverse complement strand
TGGTCGTCGTGGTAATCCTGCGGTTGTTAAAGATTATGGATTTGAAGATCAGCCAATGTTAGATGAAATGACCACTAAAGCTATTGATGTGTTAGATAAAAATAGTCCAAATGGTTTCGTATTAATGGTTGAAGGGGCGTCTATCGATAAGCAAGCGCATAATATGGATAGCGAGCGTATGATGCTTGACACCATTGAATTTGATCATGCAATTCAAGTAGCGAAAGATTTTGCTGAAAAAAATGGCGATACTTTAGTTATTGTTACTGCTGATCATGAATGTGCGGGTGCTGTTGTTATTGGTGCATCAAAAGTATCTGATGCTGACTTACAAGCTAAGCTGCCTACTCCTGAATCAATACGTGATACGGTTGTTGGTAACTATGATGATGCCGCTTTCCCTGCTTACACTATCGCTGCAGATGGTTACCCAGAAACAACTAATGTTGATAAACGTATTTTAATTGGTTACGGTGCAAATGCGGATCGTTATGAAGATTGGCGCACTAATGCACGTCCAATTAATGATTCACAACAACCAAACAACGCGGTTGAGCCATTAAGCACCTATCCAAAAATAAATGTGTATGATACAAATGCAGCGCGTCCAGAGCGTGATAAAGAAACAGGTTATTTCATTACTGGTCAAGTAGCAGGAACATCTGCCGTGCATACTGGTGGTGATATTCCATTATCAGCATACGGTGTTCATTCCTCTTTGTTTACTGGCACAATTGATAACACTGACGTGTTCTTCAAAATTATGTCAGCAGTAGGTCGTAAATAAGCGCTAAGTAATTTTTGGCAAAGATAAGGTGGCGTAGGGTGATTAATCATCCTGCGCCATTTTTTTGGCGGTTTTTGCGTGGACTTAGTAAGTGCGTTGCACTGAAAATTTAGCCAGTAAAATTAAGGCTTCTTTAAACTCGGAATCTGGAAGGCAGGCTAAGCAAGCAATGGCTTGTTGTGCTTCTTGGTTGGCGCAGTGTTCAGTGTAGTCAATGGCTTTGGTGCGTTGAATAATACGGTAGACTTCTTGAAATGCGTTTTTGTCCCCCATTTTAATGGCATTAATAATAATGTCTGCTTCGCTGGGCGTGCCGTTTTTAATGGCATAAATTAAAGGTAAGGTTGGTTTTCCTTCAGCAAGATCATCCCCTAAATTTTTTCCTAAATCTTCTTGAGTGGCTTGGTAGTCAAGTGCATCATCGATTAATTGAAAGGCGACGCCAAGATGTTGTCCATAATTGGCTAAATGTTCCTCTGTTTCAGCATCAACCTTAGCAATAACAGCGCTTAAGCGCGTGGCTGCACTAAATAATATCGCCGTTTTTCTGGCAATAACTTGTAAATATTTTTCTTCAGTCGTTTCAGGATTATTGCAGTTTAATAATTGTAACACTTCACCTTCAGCAATAGCCGTGGTGGTTTTTGACAGAATTTCCATGACACGCATGTTGCCAGTACGAACCATCATTTCAAAGGCGCGAGAATATAAATAATCACCCACTAAAACACTGGCCGCGTTACCCCAAACGGCGTTAGCTGATTGCTGACCACGTCTTAGATCTGATTCATCAACTACATCATCATGTAATAACGTGGCAGTATGAATAAATTCAATAACAGCCGCCATGATTAGGTGATTGAGCGAAGTGTCGCCTAAGGCCTTCGCAGCAAGTAGCAACAGCATTGGCCGTAAGCGTTTACCGCCATTGCCAATGATGTAATGCCCCATTTGATTGATTAAAACAACGTCTGAGCTTAATTCGTTGATGATTAGCTGATCTACAGCTTTAGTTTCAGAGCTTGTTAAATGCTTAATGGCATCAAAATCAATTAATGGGTGATGTTGTGCTGTCATAATGAGTGCGTAAGTGGAGTAATGGTCAAGGAATTACATTTTGTGGGACATTATAACTTATAATTTTGGTTGCTTTATAAGTGATAATCCGTTTTTCTATAAAATTTAAGTAATGAAAGATGGGCGAGACAAAAAATTTTATAGATAATGATAAGTTATTGCGTGATTATAATAATTAGAGGTTGACTCAATATAGAGTTAAAAATACAATTCTCAGTTAACTTAAAATAGATTAATGCTTGACGGAGCTTACACAGATGTATGCTGTAATTCAGACTGGCGGTAAACAATACCGTGTAGAAGAGGGAAGTACCTTAAAAATTGAAAAATTGGAATTAGGTGCTGGGGATGTTGTTGAATTTGATAAAGTGCTCATGATTCAATCCGATAATGAGACTAAAATTGGTTTGCCTTTTATCGAAGGTGGAAAAGTGACCGCCACGGTCATGTCCCAAGGTCGACACAAAAAAATTAAAATCATTAAATTTAGAAGACGTAAGCACCACATGAAACAAATGGGGCATCGTCAATATTATACAGAAGTTCAAATTACTGGTATTTCAGCTTAATTCTAGGAGTTTACAATGGCTCACAAAAAAGCCGGTGGTAGTACACGAAATGGTCGCGATTCTAATGCGAAGAGATTAGGTGTAAAACGTTATGGTGGTGAAAATGTTGATGCGGGCAATATTATCGTTCGTCAACGTGGCACCCATTTTCATGCAGGTTTAAATGTAGGGTGTGGAAAAGATCATACTTTATTTGCAATGGCTGAAGGTAAAGTTCTTTTTCAAGTGAAAGGACCTAAAAATCGTAAATTTGTGAGTGTAGTTGCAGCGTAACTATTCACTGCTAAATTTAGTAGTCTTCAGCTTGATGCAAAAAAGCTCCTCCCTTTAGGGCGGAGCTTTTTTGTTTTGGGCGATTAGCTACAGAGAGCACCTTGAGATTATTTTATAGATTTAATTTAACGTGTGATGGGTATATATAATCGATGACTTTAATGACTAAAAATATTTTTATTGAGCTATGAGATTTGTTGATGAAGTTGATATTCGTGTAGAAGCTGGTGATGGTGGCAATGGTGTCATAGGCTTTCGACGAGAAAAATACATTCCAATGGGTGGCCCTGATGGGGGTGATGGCGGAGATGGCGGCAGCGTGTATTTAATTGCTGTTGAAAATATCAATACGCTAGCAGATTTCCGTTATCACACTGTACATCGTGCACAACGCGGTCAAAACGGGATGGGTCGAAATTGTACAGGTAGAAAAGGTGATGATTACTATGTTTCAGTTCCTTTAGGCACGTTGGTTTCAGATTCTGACACGGACGAAGTTATCGGTGATTTAACGCTTGCAGGAGATACCCTATTAGTTGCTAAAGGTGGTTTTCATGGCTTGGGCAATACGCGTTTCAAAAGCAGTATTAATCGCGCACCGCAAAAAGCCAGCAAAGGCTCTGAGGGTGAGCATCGTATTTTGCGCTTAGAATTAACCTTGATTGCAGACGTGGGTTTGTTAGGAATGCCTAATGCAGGTAAATCTAGCTTAATTCGTTCTGTCTCCTCAGCAACGCCAAAAGTGGCTGATTACCCTTTTACCACCTTACATCCTAATTTAGGCGTGGTAAGGATTGATGATTTTCAAAGCTTTGTCATTGCAGATATTCCAGGTGTGATTGAAGGTGCGGCAGAAGGTGCGGGCTTGGGGTTACAGTTTTTGAAGCATTTATCGCGTACAGGATTATTACTGCATCTAATTGATGTAATGCCTTACGAAAGTATGGAAACGCCAGTGCAAGCAGCCAAAACAATTATTCATGAGATTGAAAAATGGAGTGATGACTTAGCCGAAAAGCCGCGCTGGTTAGTGTTAAATAAAATTGATCGTTTACCCAGTGATGAGGTAGAAAGCCATTGCCAAGCCATTATCGATGAGCTTGAATGGACGGGGCCAGTGTATAAAATTGCTGCAATTAATGGTAAAGGCACGAAGGAGCTGATGTTTGCTATTATGAGTTTTATAGATGAACAAAGGCGGATAGAACGTGAGCAGGCGTGATTTTGTTAAGACCAAGCGTGTAGTTGTAAAAATAGGTAGCTCGTTACTGACTAAAGGCGGGCAGGGACTGGATAAAATAGCTATTGCCGCGTGGGTAAAGCAATTAGCACAATTAAAAAATCAAGGCAGTGAAGTTGTTTTAGTTTCTTCTGGTGCAGTGGCTGAAGGCATGAGTCGTTTACATCTTACCGTGCGTCCCAAAACTTTGCATGAATTACAAGCTGCCGCAGCGGTGGGACAAATGGGCTTGGTGCGTGTGTTTGATGATAATTTTCAGCATCATGGTTTGCATGCAGCGCAGGTCTTATTAACGCATGATGATTTATCAAATCGTCAACGTTATCTTAATGCACGCAGCACCTTACTCACCTTACTTAACTTTGGTGTAGTGCCTGTTATCAACGAGAATGATACTGTTGCCACTGAGGAAATACGTTTTGGTGATAATGACACCTTAGCCGCCTTAGTCGCTAATTTAATTGAAGCAGATTTGCTTATTATTTTAACGGATCAGCACGGTTTATTTACCAGTGATCCTAGTATCGATAAACACGCCACCTTGATTTCTGAAATTAGTATCAATGATGCGCGTTTAGACGTGATAGCTGGGGATAGTCGCAGTGGCTTAGGGCGAGGAGGCATGGCAACCAAAGTGCGTGCAGCACGGATTGCTGCGCGGTCTGGGGCGGCAACAGTGGTTGCTTCGGGTGCAGTGACTGACATTATTACTCAGGTCATGGCGGGTGAAAGCGTTGGAACTTATTTTATTTCAGATATAGAACCTATGTTAGCCAGAAAGCGATGGTTAGCTGGGCAATTACAAATTAAAGGCACTCTTTGTTTAGATGCAGGGGCTGTTAATGCACTGAAATATGAAGGCAAAAGTTTGTTAGCGGTGGGCGTGATTGCGGTCACAGGTGACTTTGGGCGGGGCGAATTAGTGTCATGTTTAAATGAACAAGGGCTGGAAATAGCGCGTGGCTTAATTAATTATCAAAGCAGTGATATGCACTTAATTGCCGGGCAAAGCAGTGCGCAGTTTGAGGGGCTTTTGGGTTATGCTGACGATGCAGAAGTTATGCATCGCGATAATATCGTATTAATGGCTAACGGAATTTAATCAGAACCCCGAAACACTATAATTTAGTAAGGTAAGTAGTGTGTGTCGATGACTAAGCAGGCTTATCACATTAAGGTGTCTGGGCGAGTTCAGGGGGTGGGTTTTCGACCTTTTGTCAGCAGACTTGCCCATCATTATCAGTTAACAGGCTGGGTGCGCAATACCTCAGGGTTAGTTGAGCTCTGGATTGAGGGAAACAGGCACGAGCTTGAGGCGTTTGTTGTTGATTTATTGGCCTTAGCACCACCGCTAGCCAGCCCACACCCACTTCAGATTAGCTCGCAATCATGCCAGCATTACCTTGATTTTCGTATTGAAGAGAGTGTTCAAACACAGTCCACTCACGGTCATATTCCTCCAGATTATTATGTTTGTCAGGATTGCTTGCTTGAAATGCGCAGTCCAGAACAGCGGCGCTATCGCTATCCTTTCATCAATTGCACACAATGTGGGCCACGTTACAGCATCATTGCGCGTATGCCTTATGATCGTTGCAATACCACCATGCAGAGCTTTCCATTATGTCCCGCCTGTCAAGATGAATACGAAAATCCCTTAGATCGACGCTATCATGCGCAACCTTTAGCTTGTGTTGACTGTGGCCCGACGCTGTCTTTTGTTGGCAAAGAGTTTAGGGCCGCTTGCACGGGAGAGGAGGGCTTGGCGGCCTGTATTGCTAGCTTACAACAGGGCTTGATCGTCGCCGTTAAGGGCATTGGCGGGTACCATTTACTCTGTGATGCAACAGAGGCCGCGGTCATTGCTCGCTTACGCGAACGCAAACATCGTCCAGCTAAACCCTTTGCGGTATTAATGCCTAGTTTAGGACGGCTGAGCACAGATTTCATTGAGCGCTATGTACAGCTCTCGCACGTAGAGCAGGTCTGTTTAACCTCGCCTATGCGGCCTATTGTATTACTTAACAAGCGCTCAGATTTTATGTTACCTGCAAACATAGCTCCAAATATGAATGAGTTAGGGGTGTTTTTGCCTTATAGCCCCTTGCATTATTTAATCACTGAGGCATTTGCTAAGCCATTGATCGCGACTTCTGCCAATCTTTCCGATGAGCCAGTGTGTATCTCTTCGGACGAGGTGGAGGCGCAATTAAGCACTGTCGCCGATGTGTTCTTGCATCATGATCGGATAATTTTACATCAGGCAGATGATTCAATTTTTCGGTCAATTGCAGGAAAAATGCGCCCACTTCGTTTGGCGCGAGGCACTGCGCCCATCGAACATCAGGTCTCATTTTCCTTTAAATGTCCAATGCTTGCCGTGGGGGCAGATGGAAAAAATACCATTGCCTTAGGCGTGGATGAACGCATTATTATCTCACCGCATATTGGGCAGTTAGGATCATTGCGTAGTCAGCAGGTGTTTGAAGCGTGCATCAATGATTTACAACAGCTGTACGCGGTTACTCCTGAGATGATTGTGTGCGATGCTCACCCTGATTATTTTAGTACGCTTTGGGCGTACCGACAGGGGTTGCCAGTTAAGCAAGTATGGCATCATCATGCCCATGCGTCAGCGTTAATGGGCGAACATCATGAGCATGGAGTCGCTATCGTATTTGCATGGGATGGTACAGGATATGGTGAAGATGGCTGTGCTTGGGGAGGCGAAACCTTGTTAGGTGAAATGGGCAAGTGGCGACGTGTGGGCTCCATAAAACCATTTTATTTATTAGGCGGCCATCAAGCCAGTCGTGAGCCTTGGCGCACGGCGGTATCAGTTTGTTGGGAGCAGGGGATTGATTGGGAGGCAAGTCCGGTAGCGTTATCATTGGTACGCTCAATTTGGCAACAAAAGATAAATTGTCCGAAGAGTAGCTCAGTGGGACGTTTATTTGATGCCGCCGCTGCCTTAACAGGCGTGTGTCACTATGCACATTTTGAAGGTCAAGCAGCTATGCAATGTGAAGCTATCGCGCAGCCAACGGATGAAATAATAGCGTTGCCTTTGCTTAAAAATACAGCAGGCGTGTGGATAAGCGATTGGGGGAATTTAATAACTTATTTAAATAATCAGTCGCTTAGCCCTGGCACACGAAGTTCAGTGTTTCATGCAAGTTTAGCGGCAATGTTAGTTGAGCAAGCGCAAATGCTTAGAAAAACCTATGCTGTCAACAAGGTTGGTTTAACGGGCGGTGTTTTTCAGAATCGTTTATTAACTGAGCAAGTGGTGGCCAAATTGACATTAATGGGCTTTGATGTGTTGCTGCACCAAGTGGTACCAAGTAATGACGGGGGAATCAGTTTTGGCCAGCTTATTGATGCCAATGCTAGCCAAAAATAGGTCGTATTATTCTTGGTTAATGGCATCTAAGGCGGTATCAATTACGGATCGATAATTATTGTCGTCTACTAAACCCAGATGCTTACGAATTGACTCTTCAAGTTCTACGTATACATTATCAATATCACCTGTAAATTTATAAGCGATATTATCAGCAACAAAATTCACCGTAATAAGATTAATAATGGCATTATCAAGACCCAGCGAAAATAAATTGACAGAATGGTGTAAGCGAATAGCCTCGATAAGAGGTTGAGGTAAGTACCAAGTTCTGGCAAGCAAGCTACCTAACATAGCGTGGTTCATATTGTATTTTGCTTGTTCAGCGTTATGTAAGCCTTGCGTACTATTTTGAAATTCGAGTTGATTAGTAAGGTAGTCAGGAAATTTTAAGGCCATTAGGGGAATTGCCGCGTCATGAAATAAGCCCATTAAATAGGCTAAGTTAGGATCCATTTCTAGGTATTTAGCAATGCTGGCCGCCATAACCGCAGATTTTGTTGCATCTTCCCAAAAATTAGCAAGGCTACTGGGTAATTCCATACTTTTACGAATGGATACGGCGGTTACTAGATGTAAGGTTCGCGTTAAACCGATTAGATTAACGGCGTCGGACACCGAGGTGACTTTATTTTGTAAGCCATAAAAAGGCGCATTAACCGTTTGTAGTAAGGCTGCTGAAAGGGTAATGTCAGCAGCTATTTCATGCGCAACAACAGCAATATCTGGAAACTTTTTATTACTTTCTTGTTGAATATTAATCAAGCTAGTAGGTCTTGGGGGGAAATCAAAGCCTAAAGAAGCGTTGTCCTTGGTTTTATCCGTTGCTGCTGAAGAAGATTTATGTTTTTTAAAATCAATGGCGTCTGCGCTGCCAAACAGTAATTCAAAGACTTTGTTTTGTAACACCATCGGCGTAAAAGGTTTAACCATATAGCCATCTGCTTTAACTTGAATGCTTTCTTTAATATCAGAGGCTTGTGCTCTTGACGTGAGCAACAGCACTTTTATTGATTTGCTTTGTAAGTTAGATTTAATGTATTTGCATAATTGAAAACCATCCATTGTGCCAGGCATCATGATGTCTAAAACAATTAAATCAGGTTTATTTTTGGACATTGTAGCCAATGCTTCATTAGCATTAGCGGCTTGAAAAATAACAAAGTCAGGAAAATCAAGTGCGATTGTGACCAATTGTCGTAATTCTTTGGAGTCATCAACAATTAAAATTTTTTTAGGCATTTTAGGAATAAATAGATACGGATAAAATTAAGCTAATACGTTAGTTTTGCTTATTCCCGAGTTGCGCTTGGGAATAAGCATGGAAATGAGCAATTAATTAACTTTTTTTAACTCATTGCTGGCAGTTGAAAAATGGCAAATACCGGTAGCAAAATAGTTACAGCCTTCAGATTGTTTTACTGTGGCACCCGTATTAGTCAGTTTGATAGTGAGTTCACAATAACTTGCAGCAGATTCTGCGTGTTTTTTCATGAGTAATTCGTTTTCTGAGATAAATTTTGCTTGGCCAGCAATATCACCTGCACAGACTTTAGCGTCAGATTCATTTGCGTTAGGTTCAAAATCAACATCGGCGGTAACAATCACTTCGTCATTTAATTTGGTGATTTTCATGTGTTGAATATGATTACCTTCTTTAAGGTAAAAATGATCCGTTGCTGCAAAAAGCGCCTGAGAAAAAAATACAGTAGTGGCTAATAATAAAATTTTTTTCATTTTAGTTCCGTCGTTAGTAGAGGGGGATAATTAAATCCTGCAAAGTAGTGATGCAGTAGACGTGATAAATAGAGTTAACAATGGTAAATTTATCTCAATATTCTTTGTTAATGTATGTCATCAGCCTTATCATTCTACCTTAGTCTAGGCGTTGGTTCATCCCTGACTTAGTAAAAAGATAATCAATTATTGCCCTATCACCTCATGAATATCACTAAATATTATATGTTTATTCAACGCAAGAATAGAAAGTTTTTCGGTGTTAAGCACCTGTTTTTTTTGCTGATAAGTGTAGCTTGGCTGTATTCGGGAGGAGTTAATGCAAAAAATACCCATGTGCCAAGCAGTATTGAGCAGCCCATGCACTGTTTAGCATTTAGTCCGTATGTGGATAATTTAAGCCCTGATTATGGTGCGCAACCGTCAAAACAATTAATAGGGGAATTATTAGATAATGTGCTTAAGCATACCCCATTCCGCTGCATTATGACTTACGGCGTGTTGGGTGGCTTGGAAAATATTTTTTATCAGGCTCAGCAGCGCAAAATAAAAGTGATTGCCATTTTATGGATTGATAATAATCCTATCGTTAATACACAATCAATATCTAAAGGGATTTATCTGGCGCGTGAATTTAAAGACACGATTATAAAAGTAAGTTGTGGTTCAGAGGTAAGAACGCGCCGAGATTATGCCTACGATAAAGAAATTACCCGATGTTTATTAGCCCTACGCGAAGCAAAAATAAGTCAACCGATTGCAACGATTGATACCTGGTGGGAATGGTGCAATCGGTCTGTAAATTGTCAGAAAACCTCATTCTCAGAGCAAGTGGATTGGATTGGCATTAATATTTTTCCTTGGTGGGAGAATATTTATTCAACTTTACATGAGTGCGTCAGTGCAGAACACGCGGCTGATTTTCATCTTGCACGCTTAGCGCAAGTGCAACGCGCTAATCCTGATAAAGAAGTGATCATTACCGAGTTTGGTTGGCCAGCAAACACGGTTGCGCAAACGGGTGAGGCGTCAATTAAGTGCGCGACAGCCAGTTTACAAAATCAGGCATTAGTTGTGCAATCTACCTTAAAGCAATTAGCCCAGAAAAAAGCCACAGGTGTTGTTTTTGAAGCGTTTTCTGAGCATTGGAAAGCTGCAAAAGAAGGCGGTTCAGGAGGTTTTTGGGGAATATGTGAGGGCGTTGCACCGTATGCGTGTAATAAATACCTTAATTATAAGTAATGGACAAGCGTTCTTCAATGGGCTACCTCCTTAACATGGGGCACTCAACAAGCCTTAAGCATGTGAGCTGAGCCTTTAGCTGTGTCTCGCGTTAAATTGGCTGCTCTTCAATACACAAGGGAGTCGCTCCCACTTAATTAGCTTCAGCTGACGCGGTGGTAGATATTTTAATAATGTGTCCATCATCCATTTCTGCAATACGATCAGCAAAACCAAAAATACGTGCATCGTGAGTAACAATCACTAAGGCACGATCATGTTGTAAGGCAATGCTTTTAAGTAAGCTCATAATAATGTGACCACTTTTATGATCTAACGCACTGGTGGGTTCATCGCAGACAATCAGACGCGGCGAATGCACTAGCGCTCGTGCAATGGCGACACGCTGTTGTTGACCGCCAGATAGTTGTGCTGGTAATGCTTTCATTCGGTCACTTAAGCCCATTTGTTCCAAAATTTCTTTGGCTTTTTGTTCGGCAACGGCGCGTTTGGTACCCGTAATAATTAACGGTACCGAGACATTTTCAATCGCATTAAGGGCGGGTAGTAAGTTATAAGCTTGAAACACAAAGCCGATGTTATGTGCCCGAAAACGTAATTGTTGTGTGTTTGTTAGGGCTTGAAAATTTTCGCCAAATAATAAGCATTGTCCAGAATCTTGATTTAAGATGCCGGCAATAATTGAGATTAAGGTTGTCTTTCCGCAGCCAGAAGGGCCTACCAGCATCATTAGCTCACCTAAACCAATTTCTATATTGATACCATTTAAGGCCGTCACAAGCTGCCCATCGGTGCTGTAGGTTTTAATAATATTTTGACAAGAAATAGCTGAGTTCATGGGTTAATTTTTAAAAACGATGGCAGGTTCTAAACGAATAACTTTTAAAATACTAATTAAGGCGGCAATGATGCAAATAAAACCTACACCTACGCCACTAAAAACAAGTAATTGCCAAGGCAGTTTAAACGCCATAATAGAATGACGCATAGCAAAACCAAATAACGCTGCCAAGCCCACGCCTAGACCATAACCAATACTGCCCACTAACACGGCCTGCAATAAAATCATTTTTAATAATTGTGCATTGCTTGCGCCCATGGCTTTAAGCACGCCAAATTGACGAATATTTTCTAAGGTGAAATTATAAAAAGTTTGTCCAGCAATGGCGGTGCCAATAATAAAGCCTAGCGAAATGGTGATGCCGAAATTGATGGGGATACCCGTGTTCTTCATAAAATAATTGTAGGTTAATTCTTTAAAGCCTTGCTGCGTATAGGCTGCCAAGCCAGTTGTGGCTTTGATCCGTGCAATTAATTGATAGGGGTCTTGATTAGGCTTGGCTTTTACTAAAATAAACGAGAGTAGTCGTCGTTCGCGTGGTGCATAGGTTTTAGCGCGAGAATAGGTTGTGTAAATAACAGGTTGTGATTGAAAGGTGCGAGTGACTTTAGCAATGCCAACAATAATACCGCGATGATCATTAAGCTCTAAGGAATCGCCTAGCTGTAAGGGAATATTTTTTTGTCCTAATATGGGCGAAGGTTTGCTTAATTTATCCTTAGCACCCTCAATATCAACAATAACGGCATCACTTTGGCGTAAATCTGCCAGCGTGCCTGTTAGCATAGTGGCGGGGCCACCAATTAACGTGGCATCGTCTAAACCAATGACATTGCAGGTTTGAAATGCGCCATCTGCTAAGCGCACTTTTAACAGGCCTTTGTACATAGGCATTGCCCAGTCCACGCCAGAAATTCCTCGTACTCGATAAAGCTCAGTTTCCTGCATGGGTTTGATGTCATCAATAAATTGCACTTTACTGTCCATAACCCAAATGTCAGGCAGGGCAACATCTGAAATAAAGCTGTACGTCCGTGCCATAAGACCCACAAAAATAGCAGGTTGTTGCGTCATGATAAGTGAAGCAAAGGTTAAGCCCATGATAATACCAAGGTACTTGCCTTTGTCGCCCATTAGCATTTTTAAAGCAATATGATTCATGAGTGCGTAATGTGTGATAAGCGTAAAGTAAAATTATAGCGTAATGGTAAGGCTTAGCGTGTGGCTAATTTAGTTTTCATTACTTTGTCGTTAATAGTCAAACTGATAAAGAATGCCTAGGGAATTGCTAAGTGTGTTCGTGGTTTTACCTGCGGAGGTAGAGGTTCCAGTGCTTGCTTCAAGTTTAAGTTCTTTTGTTAAATCAAGCTGCACGGTCGCTTGTGTGCCGGTGCCTGTGATCCCTTGTTTAGCCCCCACATACACGCCTGGAATAAGATAGCGTCCTGCTTCCACTGCATTATTAGCACCGCCAACAGCTAAACGATCTAAGCGTAAGCGTTGACGCACGACGTCAAGAGGGTCGCTTAAATTGCCTCGTGCGCCAGTTAAGGAAGCCAATGCTGTGCCCATTTGCATCATTTCTAACACGCTGAGATTGCTAGTGCTTTGCTTAAATAACATTCTGGCCAAAATTTCATCTTGAGGTAATGCAGGCGAGCTGGTTAATTTTATGTTGGGCTGCGTAGCTGAACCGCTTATTGTTAATTGTGCGGTAATCGCTTCGCTGCGTGTGGAGGCGATAAAATGCACGTCTGGATTGGTGAGATCGCCCTGGGTAAAGCCTATGTTACCTTCACTAAATACTAAGGTTTTTCCTGCTAAAGAATATTGACCTTGGCGCAGTGTAAAGCTGCCTTCTGTGTTGAGCTTAGCAAGAGCGCCTTGTAAGTGCAGCGCACCGCTTAACTCAGCATACACGCCACGACCTCTGACAAAAATACTCTGTCCTGCGTGCACGTTAATATTGAGGTTGAGGGTAGGCATGCGCTGCGCTGTGGGGGCATCAACAGGCGCGTTGTCTGTTACCACGTTTAGCTCAGTTAGGGTGTGGGGCATTTCTTCTGGTAGCCGAATTTCAGCACGAATAATGTTAATTGCGCCCGTGCTCGTCAGTGCAGTGCTGGCTTGTCCTGTAAGACTGAGCTCAGCATCAAGCACCACAGTAAGCTGATCATTTGCCAGAGGACGTGCCTTGTGCGCAGTGATGCCAAGCTGTACAGGAATGCCTGGTGTCAGTGGCTCAATATCGCCTGTGACCTTGATTAGCCCTGTGCCTGCGTGTCCTTCAAACTGCTGAATATGCCAGCGGTTCTGGTCGATAAGCCATTGACCAGTTATTTGCGTAATATTGGTTCCTAAGGCGTAATCCCGAAGCTCAGCCTGTTTGAGACGCCAAACGCCGTTGATAAGTGGAGCATTTAGGGGGCCAGTTAAGTGATTATCGATAGATAGATGACCGCGTAAACGTCGACCATCCGCCATAAGGTACGGATCAGTGAGTGCTAAATCAATGTCCCCCTGAGCATGTAAGGCAAGCTCAGCGTGCGGTGTTAATGGCAGTTGACCTTGCACCGAGAGGTGTGCTTTGGTGCCTGCGTTAAGTTGTAAATCAAGCTGAGCAGCACTGCCTTTTAGGATGCTTGTGCTGGTGAAGTTTATTGCTGGGGTGCTGTGTTTTGTCATTGAGTCCCAGCGCAAGTTTTCGCCGTGTAAGCTAAGTTGCCCTTGAGGGGTTGTTAAGCTGCCTCCGTTAACGTGCGCGTCGCCGTGCACTAGACCATGCAGTGTCAGGCGTGGATTGAAAATGCTTAAGTATTCGGCAGGTAAGCGCTCAAGGTGTGCGTTTATATTTAAGCGTGGACTAAGCTGTCCAGCAAGCGTTAAGGCACTTTCGCCCGAGCTGAGCTGTAACGGCGTGAGGCTTAGGCCTTGGGCATAATCAAGCGTGCTGGCTTGCTTTAACACCAAGGTTTGTTTATCCCAGCGTGCCTGTAGGCTGGTTAAGCGTGCTTGTTGAACGTTGGGCTTAAGTTCAAGGGTGCTAGTAATCTGCGTTTGTTTGCCTGAGTTGGGCGTAACATCGGCCGTCAGTGATATGGCAAGCGCTTGCAACGAGCCCTTAACAGCAAGCTGCGCCGAACCTGTTAGCTGTGGTGTGCTTATTTGTTTGATGCTTATCGCGCCAGTGAGGTGGGGTGTGGTGAGTAATTCCGTTACCGTGCTATGCAGCTCCACATGGGCGATGTGAATATCAGTAACGTTCAATTGATCTGCGACAACATCAATAGCGCCTACTTGCTGTTTATTGTGCACTGGGGTGTTAAGCCGCAGTGTGGCTGAGCCAGTTAAAGGAAAAGGGGAGAGCGTATTTAAATCGGCAAGTTGCTTGATGGCAAGCGTAAAGGTACCGTTTGGCAAAGGCGTTTGTCCAGTGAAAGAGACTTGCCCTTGGGCGCTAATACTTTTCCAATGTGCGTGACTTAACTGTAGTTGTAAGGCATGTTGCGTATCTTGATGAAGGGTGGTCGTGAGCTCAATCGGCGCATTATCTAAGACACTGTTGACGGTGATGCGGCCTTGCGGTGCATTAAGCAATTGCTGAATAGCAAGGTGAGCTGTGATTAGGCGTAAAGGCTGCTGCTTAGGTGCCCATTTACCTTGGAGTTCAGCCGTTAACTGTAACGCCTCGGTCGCCCCCAAGAGTGTGCCGCGCAGCTCAAGCGCACCCTGTACCTGTGGCGTAAGCAGTGATAAATCAGCAATGGAACATTTCCAGTCGGCCTGATGACGACCAGCGTGTTGAACGTGCTGAAATTGTGCGGTGACATGTTTACCTGTAAGCCTACCCTCTGCCTCAGTAAGTTGCTGCTTGTCTAGGTTAAAGGTTGCAGATAGGTGACTGATCTCAGGAGGTATCGGAGTGGGTAATGCGCTGCGGGTAAGCTGCGTTGTTCCTGCTACAGCAATATGCGTAAGCGTTGCCTGTTGGCTAAGGTCGACAGTAAATTGCGCGCTGCCGTAGAGCGGAATCTTGGTTGGTTGTGTTAAGCGCTGCAAAGTAGGCAGGGTAACATCCCAGTGCATCAGGTAGGGTGAGGTAAGCTGCGCTGTGCCCGTCATGCTCAGATAAGGATGGTTAAGTTGCGCCGACAGTATGCTTGGCGCGTGGGTTAAATCAAGTGCTGCGTGGAGCGTGATAGGCGCGCTGGAAAACTCTTTGTCGTTATGTGCCAAAGGCTTAGCGGTGTTGGCGTGGGCATCAAGCTGAAGTTTCCCTTGTTCGCCTTGTGCCGTGACGCTCAGGTTAGTTAATGGGTATTGGGCAAGTGCTAAATCAGTTATCGTTAACTGGCTTGCTACGCTGAGATACGGCCATTTGCCGTGTACTGAGCCTTGTAAAGCAAGCTGTTGCCATGCAAGTTCTGACCATGGGCGAAGTGCAGACGAGCGTGCTGAAAAGGTTAATGCGCTGTGTTTTTCTGGAACATTAATGCGGCCGTGCAGTTCTGCGGAGAGGGAACCTAATGTAACGGTAAGCTGCGTGTTCACGGCACTTAATGGACCGGTCAATGACGCGTGCAAGTTAAGTGCTTGTTCAGCTTTTAGGTGTGCAACCGAGGCAAGCAAGCCCTGCGCTGCTTCGTGGGCAGACAGCTTAATAGAAATATTTTGTAGGTGTTGGCTCGCCAGCAATTCATAACTATCTTGCGTGTGTTGACGCGTAACAGAGAGCTGAAGTTGCGCATTCTCTGCCGAGCTTAATTCACCAGATCCTTTTACGTTAAGGGTGAAGGACTGACCAGTGAGTTGTTGAGCAAGCCTTACTTGGGCAATCTCAACGTGTGCTAAGGCAAGGGCGAAGGGTAAAGGGTATTGTGTGGCAGTCTGTGTGTTGTCTAAAGTGGGTAAAGTTGTTAACACCAGAGACTGCGCAGTAATGTTATTAATCAGTAACGTAGTGTGCCCTAAGGCACTAGGTGACCAGTCGATGACCAGCTTATCGACACTAAGCCATTCCGAGTGTTGCTGAGATAAGGCTAAGTGATCAATTTCAATATGACGGAGTCCGTGCTTATGCACGCCGTTGATGTGAAGTTGCTGGGTGCTAAGGCTTGCAACAGCGCGTTCAATGACGCGTAATCCGTGTGCGGAGGTAAACAAATAAGCCAGCACTACAACACTGAGGCATAGCACGCTACTGACCAGCACTATTAGTTTACATAGCAACGAAGCGGTGAAACTTTTCATTAAAATGCCTGCCCTAAACCAATGTAAAGTTCAACGTTGGTGTGTGTTAACCCATTAACAGGTAACGCAACATCCACGCGTAGCGGACCAAATTTGGTGTAATAACGTGCCCCGATGCCAGCGCCTATTTTCCATGCCCCAGAAACAAAGGCTGCTGTGCTATTTACTTGACCCATATCGGCAAATACCACGCCACCAAAGTCTTTATGCAGACGTTGTCTAAATTCCACTGTGCCGGTAAGGAGTGTCGTGCCGCCTTGTGGTGTGCCATCAAAAAAATGCGGTCCAATCGATTGGTATTGATAACCACGCACCGTGGCACTGCCGCCAGCATAAAAGCGTTCATCAGGCGGCAAATCCAGAACGGTTGCGCCTTGCGTGTTACCTATCATGCCGCGCACAGCGATAACACTCTGAGCATTCGGGCTTAGCTCAAGATAATGTGAGCCGCTGGCGTGTAGCACGACAAAAGGCAGCGTTTGTTGACCCGTTACAGCTTGAATCGGGGTAATTGAGAAGCTTAGTAAACTGCCTTGGCTAGGCTCAAGCAAATGATTAGTGCCTTGATAGTTAAGGGTACTGGGCAGGCTAATTAAGGTGTAATGTGCGTCCGTTTCTGCTTGGGTAATATGGGCTTGTTTAATAGCGACAGCGATACGCGCTTGCCAAAAAACAGTGAGTTGTTTACTTAAGGACGTGTCTAGCATAAATGCCGTTTGATGGTAAGCAATAAGATTTTGTTTAACGACACTTAGGCTTGTAGCCAGCTGTTGTTGGGGCTTTAAAAACTCAGGTTTACTAAACTTAGCACTAAAATTATAACCAATGTCTGTGCTGCTATTGCCGCCAAGTTGCGTAACCCCTGCGGTTAAATTGAGCTGCTCGGCGTTACCTGCGACATTATGGTGTTGCCAAGTAGAGCTTATATTTCCACCTAAATCAGTTGAGTAGGCCGCACCTATAGATGTGGTTCTAGGTTTACGTTCAGTCATGATAAAGCCTATGGGCAATCTGCCCTCAGTATCAAGTTGTGGGGAAATCAGTACCTGAACGCTGGAAAAAACTTGAGTGTCAAGCAAGGCTAAACGCGTTTTTTCAATGGCGATAGGCTGGTAAATATCGCCCGTAGCAATCAGTAAACGTTTGTACAAAAAATCGGCGTTGACATTATGTAGACCAGTAAACGTAATCGCGCCAAGCTGTAATTTTTTGCCCGTTTCAACACGATAACTTACTTCAACGGTATGTGTATTGGTTGCTAACCTAGCACGCGGTGCCGCCACCGTTGCTAAGGCATAGCCTGCATTACGCAGAGCGTTAAGTAAGCGTTCACCCGCGTCATGAAAGTGCTTGGCTTGCGCTGGCAGGTTTGCTTTAAGCGCCAGCCACGCCTCAGCTTCTTTGGGCACGACGCCTTCAATATGCACCTGGCTAAGATGAAACAACGGCCCCAATGTTATATCAATCTGGACTGGAATGGGTGGGTGGGTAGGTGAAAAATCAATGACATCGTAAATACCAGGATCTGTCAGTTCGCGTTGACCGATGCGCACGTTTAGTTGTGCCTGATAATAACCTAGGCTGTGCAACGCTTTCTTAAAACGTAGCAGATCACCTTGAGCGCGACTTACCAACGCAAAAGCCCCCACGGGTGCCTGTTTGTTTAAACGAATTAATGTAGACACTTCTGTTAAGGTTTGATCAATAGCGCGATATCCTGTTTTGCTTAGGCTAACAACATAGGGCTGAGGATCGGCCGCCAGACAATGTGGCGTGTAATGCGTTGCTGACAACATTAACAGTGTGTTGAGTAATGTTAAATAACGGCGTAAGTAAACGTATGATGCTCTCATAAAGAGTAAACATAAGTAGCTGGACAGATTAATTTAGCCAATCGATGCTGCACATTCATTAAGTATTTTGGTATAAGTAGATTAAATAATGACACAAAAGCGGTGTAAGTTAAGCTGAAACTTGA
>QYQN01000030.1 GCA_007280895.1 Methylococcaceae bacterium | reverse complement strand
TTCGGGTAATCTAATAATATGAACATTATTTTCCTCGTGCTCACCTAAGTGACTATCCGCATCAGCTAATACATACAACTCCCCGCCACGCGCTTTTACCTCTTGCAGATTGGCTTTCAGTTTTTCTAATAATTGATCATTAGGGGCTACAGCAATCACTGGCATAGTGCGATCAATTAAGGCCAACGGCCCATGCTTTAGTTCACCTGCTGGATAGGCCTCCGCGTGAATATACGAGATTTCTTTCAGCTTTAAGGCGCCTTCAGCGGCAATGGGGTAATGTCGTCCACGCCCTAAAAAAATGGCATTCTGCTTATCAGCAAATAATTCTGCCCACGCCTTAAGCGCAGGTTCTAAAGCTAAAACCTGCCCAACCGCTGCGGGTAAATGCCGCAATGCTGTTAAATACTCAGCTTCGTGTTGGTCACTCAGCGCGTGGCGTTGTTTAGCAATAATCAGCGTCAATAAAAAAAGTCCTGCCAGTTGCGTAGTGAAGGCTTTAGTGCTTGCCACGCCAATTTCTGGCCCTGCTCGGGTAATAAACCGTAACGCACAATCGCGAATAATTGCTGATTCTGGCACGTTACATAATGCTAAGGTTTTGGTATGACCCAAGGCTTTAGCATGGCGTAAGGCCGCCAACGTATCCGCCGTTTCCCCTGACTGCGAAATGACAACAATTAATTGCTGTGGATCGGGCACTGACACGCGGTAGCGATATTCACTGGCAATTTCTACATCAGTGGGTATCTTGGCAATTTCCTCCAACCAAAAACGTGCCACTTGTCCTGCATGGTAGCTAGTACCGCAGGCTAAAATAAGCACCTTAGTGATGCCTTGTAGAATCGTGCGGGCATTAACACCCAAAATTTCAGCAGGCAACTGTTGTGTCATGCCGATAATTTCCAAGGTATTAGCTAACGCATCGGGTTGCTCAAAAATTTCTTTTTGCATGAAATGCCGATAGCTACCTAAATCTACTGCATCAGCAGAAAGTTCAGATAACACCACGGCTCTGGTAACGGGCACCCCTAAGTGATTAATAATTGTCACGCTGGTAGGGGTAAGCGTTGCCTTATCACCATTCTCTAAGTAGATAAATTGACGCGTTACTTGCAATAATGCCGACGCATCTGAAGCGGCGTACATCCCGTTATCGGTCAGTCCTATTAACAATGGCGAGCCTTCACGGGCAACGATAACGCAGTCTGGAGTATTCTGATCTATCACCGCGATGGCGTAAGCACCTTGTAATTTTTTAACAGCCTCCTGCACCGCAGACCGTAAATCAGGCGCAATTTTAAGCATTGCATCAATAAGATGAGCGATAATTTCGGTATCGGTTTCTGAGCTAAACAGATAGCCTTGGGCTTGCAGTTCGGCACGTAACGACTGATAATTTTCAATGATGCCATTATGAACAACGGCAACACTCCCCGAGGTATGAGGGTGTGCATTGCGTTCACTGGGTACACCATGTGTCGCCCAACGTGTGTGAGCAATGCCGGTGTTGGCACTACACTGCTGAGCCAACTTAACTAATTCGGAGACCCGCCCCACGGCACGATAACGCTCTACCGTGTGAGCGCCAAGAAACGCTAATCCTGCCGAGTCATAACCGCGATATTCCAGTTTATTAAGCCCCTCAAGTAAGACGGGAATGATATTTTGATTGGCTACTGCCGCAACAATTCCACACATAAGTACACCTGATTAGTCTCTGTTTAATAAAAGTTCTGATGAAGTAATGAGTTAATCCCTATTTTTTCAACAGGAACGATGCATAATTAGGTGCGCTTATAGGTGTCTTCATAGCGCACAATATCATCTTCTCCTAAATAGCTTCCTGACTGTACTTCAATAATTTCTAAAGGAATTTTTCCTGGATTTGCTAAACGATGAAGGTGGCCCAAGGGAATATACGTTGACTGATTTTCGGTTACTAAAAATGTTTTATTATCACAGGTAACTTCGGCAGTGCCTTTAACCACAATCCAATGTTCAGCACGGTGATAATGTTTTTGTAAGCTTAAACTTGCCCCCGGCTTAACTTGGATACGTTTTACTTTAAAACGCTGATCATCATCAATGCCGTTATACCACCCCCAAGGTCGATTTACTTTACGATGTAAACTGTGTTCCTCGCGGTGCTGTTCATTCAATAAAGTGACGATTTTTTTAACATCTTGACTACGCGTTTTATCTACCACCAGCACCGCATCGGCGGTTTCTATCACCACTAAATTATCCACGCCCACCGTACTCACCAAGCGCGTGCTGGCATGAACCAAACAATCAGTGCTATCAATTAATAAAGTATCGCCATGACTAACGTTGCCTTGCGCATCAGACGGCCCTAGTTGCCACACGGCATCCCACGCACCTAAATCATTCCACCCTGCATCCAGTGGCACCATGCTGATTGGAAAGGCTGAAGCCGGACAATGTTCCATCACGGCAAAATCAATTGACTCACTAGGAATGGCGCTAAATAACAGTTTATCTGGACGAATAAAGGGAGTGTCTATGGTTTTAGCTGCCCAGGCCGTTTGCGTAGCCGTCGCAATATCACTACGAAAATGCGCTAACGCCTTCAACCACACGCTGGCACGCAATACAAACATGCCACTATTCCAACTGTAATCGCCGCTCGCTAGATAAGCCAATGCGGTGTCCTGTGAGGGTTTTTCTGCAAACTGGGCAACACGATATTCACCCTGCTCAGCTTCTGCACCTTGACGTTGAATATAGCCATAACCTGTTTCAGGACTGGTTGGGGTAATCCCTAAAATAACAATAGCATCATTAGCTGCGGCACGAATTGCCTGTTGCAAGGCCGTTGTGAACGCGGCAGAATCTTGCACTGTTTGATCTGCAGGCGTCACCACTAAAATAGGGTCTGCGCCCTGTTCAGTGGCTTGCAGTGCCGCTAATGTCAGCGCTGGAGCAGTATTACGTCCACACGGTTCTAATAATAAAGTCGCCGAGAGTTCGGTTAATTCACGTAATTGATCTAAGGCTAAAAAACGATGTTCTTCGTTAGTGACGATTAAGGTGTCGCCATGCTGAATATCGTCGGCCACTAAGCCATTAACCCGCAAAATGGCTTGTTGAAACAAACTTTGTGTGCCAGAAAGAACTAAAAATTGCTTGGGAAAGCCAGACCGCGACAACGGCCATAACCGCGTCCCTGAACCACCACAAAGAATCACGGGAACAATTGTGTGCATACGTTTTACCTTTACCTTAAGTGAAGTGAAATTTAAGTGAAATGAAATACTGTTAAAAATAAGCTACCGAATCAAGACGGGGCAGTCCTTAGTGTGCAATAACCGCATCTAAAGCACAGCCCATCTCACATAAATACTATTGTCACCACAGACCGAGGGTGTTTTGTTAACACACCTATAGGCTATTTACGCTTACTACGAGGCGACGCGGAGGGTTTTTCACGGCGCTCAGCGAAGGTATATTTGGTTTTAAATACCTGCTGCCCTTTACTCTTAAATGCATCGTCATTAACGCCTTTAGGCTGAAATGAAGGCACCAAATGCTGTTTACCATTGCCAATTAAATCCGCGCGCCCCATGATTTTTAAGGCATCACGCAATAACGGCCAATTTTTGGGGTCGTGATAGCGCAAAAAGGCTTTATGCAAACGTCGTTGTTTAACACTTTTAGGAATATAAACAGTATCTTCTTTGCGATTAAGTTTATGCAAGGTGTCTTGCCCAGAATGATACATCGCCGTTGCAATGGACATAGGCGAGGGCAAAAAGGCTTGCACCTGATCGGCACGAAAACCATTACGTTTTAACCAGACCGCCAAGTGCAGCATATCTTCATCTGTGGTGCCAGGATGCGCGGCAATAAAATAGGGAATTAAATATTGCTCTTTACCTGCTTCCTTGGAATATTTATCAAACATTTCTTTAAATCGATCATAGCTACCCATGCCTGGCTTCATCATTTTAGATAAAGGCCCGTGTTCAGTATGTTCAGGCGCAATCTTTAAATATCCACCGACATGATGGGTCACCAATTCTTTAACATACTCGGGTGATTCCACGGCTAAATCATAACGTAACCCTGAGGCAATCACGATTTTCTTAATGCCAGGTAAGGCGCGTGCCCTGCGATACAGCTTAATCAACGGCGTGTGATCAGTATTTAAATTTGGACAAATGCCAGGATACACGCACGAGGGCTTTCGACAGGCTGCTTCGATTTTTTCATCTTTGCAGGCTAAGCGATACATATTGGCCGTTGGCCCGCCTAAATCAGAAATATGTCCGGTAAAGTGTGGTGACGTATCGCGAATGGCTTCAATTTCTTTGATGATGGAATCTTCTGAACGACTTTGAATGATACGTCCTTCATGTTCGGTGATAGAGCAAAAGGTACAACCACCAAAACACCCACGCATGATATTAACGGAATGCTGAATCATTTCAAACGCGGGCACATTGGCTTCACCATACGCATGATGCGGCACTCTGGAATACGGCAACGCAAACACGCCATCCATTTCTTTTGTGGTTAACGGAATCGGCGGCGGATTAATCCACACCAGCCGTGCAGCATGTTGTTGAATTAATGCCCGCGCATTACCCGGATTAGTCTCGCCATGCAACACACGGGAGGCATGGGCATATAAAATAGGATCAGCTTTAACGTCTTCATACGCGGGCAACCGAATAACTGTATTTTCACGCGCAACATTTTTACCAAGACGCGGCATAAACTGCACCGTCTGCACACCGTCTGGCAATGTTGAGGCGGAGGCTTGCGGCGCACAGGCAGGGGCTTCTTGATAGGGATCAACAACAGGCATTAACACCCCAGGCTTATCGATATCAGTAGAATCTTTTACCCAAAAATCTTCAGGTAATTGCTTAATACAATGCACGGTGCCACGAATACCATGCAACTGTGCAATCGTCTCCCCAGCGGCTAAGCGATGAGCAATTTCAACAATTTGTCGTTCAGCATTACCGTACACCAGTAAATCAGCCTTCGCATCTAACAAAACGGACTTTCGTACAGTATCAGACCAATAATCATAATGGGCTATGCGGCGCAAACTGGCCTCAATACCGCCAATAATTACAGGAACACCCTGAAATGCTTCTTTGCAGCGATGCGAATAAACAGTGACGGCACGGTCTGGACGTTTACCCGCCACACCTTCTGGGGTATAGGCATCGTTTGAACGAATTTTTTTATCTGAGGTATAACGATTGACCATTGAGTCCATATTGCCACCCGTGACCCCAAAAAACATATTAGGTCGACCAAGTTGTTGAAACTCAGCAACATGGGTCCAATCGGGTTGGGAAATAATACCCACCCGAAACCCTTGCGCTTCCAACAAGCGTCCAATCAACGCCATGCCAAAACTAGGGTGATCAATATAAGCATCGCCTGTCACTAAAATAACATCACAACTATCCCAGCCCAAGGCATCCATCTCGGCGCGAGACATAGGTAATTCAGGCGCCACGCCAAAGCGATGTGCCCAGTATTTACGGTAACTAAAAAGCGGTGTTGCGTGGGTATCGAGAGCGGTATTCATGACGTTAATTAATTAAGGTTTTAAGGGTGCTGGAGTTATGTTTTTTTATTTCTTTCAGGTATTTAGGAAAGTCAATCTGATAACGGTCGGCTAAGTGTTTAGCCGTCACTTTTAAATCTGCCATAGCATAAGTGGGGACAGCTTTATTAAACGCTAAGCCAATAATATTGCCCCGCCCTTGCACAGGAATAAACAGAATGCGCCAATCAAATACCTGACCTAGCCATAAGGCAACCTGCTGAAAAATGGGATTCCCCGTACCACCCCATAAATTAATCGCCAAAATACCATCACTTTTTAATAACGCCTGACACGCCTCAAAAAACTCACGATGATAAGTTGAAGCAGCCATACCATCATGATCGAAGGCATCAACAATCATCAGACCATAGTGCTGTTGCTGACTTTGTTGACGCTCAATGACATATTTCCCACCGTCATCAATAATGATTTTTATTCTAGCATCTTTGGGTAAAGCAAAATGGCTCTGCGCAATTTTTACAACACTGGCGCGGTATTCAATTACTTTTAAATGACAGTCAGGAAAATGCTGCCATAAAAACTTACTGATTGACCCGCCACCCAAACCAATAAGTAAGGTTTTTTCAGTTAGCTCAGGTTTAAATAATAACCAACTGGTCAGCGTGCGCACATACTCTAATTCTAAATTATCAGGGGCATCTAAACGCATACTGCTTTGCCTTGAAAAGGAGCCAAAATGCAAGGAACGCACGCCTTCTCGCTCAATAATTTCTAATACTCCGTCATCATCGTGACTTTGATAAACCAATACACCGTGATATCTATACATAAATAAAAACTCTTTAGCCTTAATACATTACTGACTATTATATACGCTGAACTGCCCAGTCTGTGCTTTTTAAAACCTTGCTAGGCACTGATTTAGGCATCAGTAACGTTAACGTTTACCTTAAACTCACACTTATGTTTGTCTTGCATAGCTCCAATAAAACAGAAAATCTCGTGCTGCATTTAACCACGTTAATGCGCCAAGCTCCCTTAAGCAATCCTTTTGCTAAAGAGGTTTTTTTAATTCAAAGCCAAGGCATCGAACGCTGGTTATCACTGCAATTAGCCACTGAATTTAACGTATTTACCAATGCAGAATTTTTATTCCCTACACGATTTTTCAGTGCTATGGCACAACGCATCGATAGTCAGCTTAATGATGCACATTATGAACGAACACTCATGCTATGGCGCATTGAAGCCCTGCTGCGCACGCTAGATAATGACTGCTTTAGCCCGTTACAACACTATTTACACGGGCAAGATAATGCCTTAAAACGCTACCAACTCGCCCAACAATTAGCACAATTATTTGATCAATATCAAATACTTCGCCCAGAACTACTCGCTGCATGGCAAGCCCAGAAACTGCTTTATCAAACCGATACTGAACGCTGGCAAAGTGCGTTATGGCAACTGCTTAAGCAACAAACCGTCAGCCCTCATCGAGGCGAACTCTGGCGCACGGCGATTAATAAATTAAAGGCAACACCAGAATACACGTTTAGTTCACGTTTACCCGAGCGCATCACGCTTTTTGGTATCTCAAGCATGCCCCCCTTATTTCTTGATTTTTTACAAGGTTTGGCAAGGCACTGCCAAGTCCATTGTTTTTTACTCAATCCAGCTGAAGGGTTTTGGGCCGATGTGACAACGCGTCGCCAACAGAATATGGAAAATTCTACAACGGAACCTAATGGTCATCCCTTACTTGCCTGCTTAGGTGAACAAGGTCGGGACTTTTACGACATGTTATTAGACAGTGGTATTGAATTTTCTTTAGAATTAGAAAGTTTTGAACCTGCCGCCGACACCCACTTATTGCACCAGTTACAAAATGACATTCTGACAAATACCCTACGCACCCAGGCGCATTGCCTTGAAACCCCAGCCCTTGGCGAGCCATCGTCAATAAGTATTCACGCCTGTCATTCCAGACTTCGTGAAGTTCAAGTACTTAAAAATCAATTATTACTCAGTTTAGAGCACAATCCTACCCTGGAGTTGCGTGACATCATCGTCATGGCACCTGATATCCAAGTCTACGAACCGTTCATTACCGCAGTCTTCCATGATATTCAACACAGCATTGCTGATCGCAGTTTACGCTTGATTAACCCTTTTCTTGATAGTTTTATACGCTTTTTAAAACTCAGTCAAAGTCGGTTTGGTTGGCAAAATGTTATCGATTTACTTGAACGCCCTGAGGTCTATACACACTTTGATTTGGCCGAAACGGATCTGGAAATCATTAAGCACTGGCTGACTCAGCTTACTGTGCGCTGGGGTAAATCTGCGTCACACAAAGCAGAATTAGCACTGCCTGCCTGTGCAGAAAATACCTGGCAAGCCGCCTTAAATCGTCTGCTGATGGGTTATGCGATGAGTGACGAGCAGTGTTTTTTTGATGACGTGTTGCCCTACCCTGATATTGAAGGCAGTGATGCACATGCACTAGGCGGACTATGTGATTTCATTAACCTGCTCTTTAAGGCATCGACAGAATGTAAACAACCCAAGCTGTTAGCAGACTGGAGTGCCCAACTGCTCCACTATGCCTCGTGCTTATTTGGCAACACTGCCAGCCCAGAATTGCACGAAGTCAATACCTTACTGGTACAATTACAGGCCGACATTGCCATAGAACATCAAGCACCTGTTAACCTAGAAGTCATTAACTGTTGGCTAGAAGGCACCAGTACCGAACAAAAATCACGCCATGGTTTTTTACGCGGACACCTCACGTTTTGTTCAATTCTGCCCATGCGCGCCATTCCTTTTGCAGTGATCGCCCTGCTTGGAATGAATGAAAGCGAGTTTCCTGCACAAGACAGCAAACCGACCTTTGATTTACTCAGCCAATATTCAAAAAAAGGTGACCGCTCCCGTCGTATTGACGATCGCTACCAATTTTTGGAAATTCTGCTGTCCGTGCGCAGCCAATTGATCATTACTTTTCTTGGGCAATCACAACGTAATAATGGAAAAATACCGCCTGCACTGATCATCAGTGAACTGATTGATGTCATAGCAGAACAGTATGGTGTAGACGAATTAATCTGTTACGAACCCTTACAAGCCTTTAGTCCGCGTTATTTTAATGGCACCAAAAACCTAATCAGCTTTTCTACAAGTGACTGTAGCCTTGCGCAACACTTCCTAACGCCATCCTCCCACACCCTTACACCTTGGTGGCAAGACAGCATTCCAGCCGAGAGCACCGAACTTATTGACCTTAACGATGTCGTGCGTTTTTTTAAACACCCGCAAAAATATTTCTTAAACCGACGCCTTAATTTACGATTAAATGAAATAACTGCACAAGCAGAAGAACGCGAACCTTTTGCGCTCACTACCTTAGAACGCTATACCATTCACCAACACTGGCTGAATACTTTGCTAACCAATAAAACACCCTCTCTCAAACACCTGCAAGCGCAAGGAAAATGGTTAGTTGGCACCCCAGGTCAGCTTGAATTTATCGCGACACAAACCAAGTTATCAGCCTTCAGCGCACGGATTCAACACCTAAACCTAGGTGCACCGCTTGAGGATCTTAACCTTGATATATCCGTGGGGAATTTTCGATTAATTGGCAAAGTGAGTCACTTATACCAACACGGCAGTGCTTTTTATCGTTACGCCGACATAAAAGGTAAAGATTTTATTGAAGCATGGCTACAGCATTTATTGCTTAATCGACTATACCCTCACACCACCCACCTTATCAGCAAAGATTACGACCTAACATTACACCCTGAATACAGCCAATCGACGCCCGAACAACCCGACTATTTACTGGAAATCATCAACTGTTACGTGCGCGGACAAAGTCAAGCTAATACCTTTTTTACCGATGCGGCGTTTAGTTACTTTAAAACCAAAAAAAATAGCGATGCTCAAAAAAGCTTAGAAAAGAGCTTAAAAACAGACTACGAACGTGAATTAATAAAACTTTATCAACATGTTAAGCTTGATACCCTGATTAATCCTGAGTTTTTTGAGCAATGTAATAAGATATTTCCAGAAGTGAACTGGAAGGTATTGGCAAAAAAAGCCCCTACCCAAAGCTAAAGCTTAACTACTTACCGATTAAAGCACGCTTACCCATACTCAACACTTACTCAACAGGCTATAATCACCCACCAAAAATACACGGTTATTCACCCTGAGAAACATTCCGTTTCTCTCTCCACCCCACCAACAAAAAGGCGCACATGAAAGCAAATATCGGTTTAATTGGTCTTGCAGTAATGGGACAAAATCTTGTTTTAAACATGGATGATCACGGTTTTAAAGTGGCGGTGTATAACCGTACCACGCAAACCACAGAGGATTTTTTAAACGGACCAGCACATAACACCCAGGTTATAGGCTGCTCTTCATTAGAAGAATTAGTCGATGCACTTGAAACCCCTCGCATTGTTATGCTGATGGTTAAAGCGGGTGAAGTGGTCGATCAGTACATTGACAAACTGCTCCCCCTGTTAACGGCTGGTGACATCCTTGTCGATGGTGGTAACTCGTTATTTACTGACACCAACAGACGTACTCAGGCACTTCAGCAACACGGGCTACACTTTATTGGTACGGGCGTGTCGGGCGGCGAAGAAGGCGCGCGTCATGGTCCAGCAATCATGCCCGGCGGTAGTCACGCGGCGTGGCCACTTGTCAAAAATATCTTCCAAACCATTAGTGCCCAAGTCGAACAACAACCCTGTTGCGAATGGGTAGGTGACAATGGTGCTGGGCATTATGTAAAAATGGTGCATAACGGCATTGAATACGGTGATATGCAATTAATTTGTGAAGCGTATCAACTATTATCTGAAGGCTTACACTTATCCACAGATGAATTACACACTATTTTCACTGACTGGAATCAAGGCGTTTTAAGTTCTTACCTGATTGAAATTACTGCCGCTATTTTTGCTTATAAAGATACTGATGGCAGCCCCTTAGTAGAAAAAATTCTCGATACGGCTGGTCAAAAAGGCACAGGAAAATGGACAGGCATTAATGCTTTAGAGTTAGGCAGTCCGTTAACACTGATCGGTGAATCAGTCTTTTCGCGCTGCTTATCCGCGCAAAAAGAAGAGCGTGTCTATGCGGCTCAACACTTGCCTAAAGCCACTAAAGCGCCTCTCACTGACGATAAACTAGCACTTATCTCAGCCATTCATGATGCCTTGTACGCGGCAAAAATCATTTCTTATGCGCAAGGTTTTAGCCTGATGCGTGAGGCATCAAGAGAATATAACTTATCTCTACACTACGGTGACATTGCCTTAATGTGGCGTGGCGGTTGTATCATTCGCAGCCAATTTTTAACCACGATTAAAAAAGCCTTCACGCAGCACCCTGACTTACCCAATTTATTGCTAGCAGACTATTTCTCAACAGCCATAGCAAAAGCCGATGCAGGTTGGCGTAAAGCGATTATCTTAGGCATTGAACAAGGCATACCCACTCCCGCCTTAAGCTCGGCATTAGCCTATTACGATGGTTATCGCAGTGCTCGTTTACCCGCTAATTTATTGCAAGCACAACGTGATTATTTTGGGGCCCACACCTACGAACGCATTGACCAGCCACGCGGTGAATTTTTTCATACCGATTGGACTGGGCATGGTGGTAAAACAGCTTCAAGCACGTATACGGTCTAAGACAAAGGGAATATACGGTGCTCTCGTCGCAAAAATCGTCACGACAGCACCGTTTTAAGCAGTTGCTAACTAATCAAGAATAGTGATTATAGTGCCCCCCAAAATCTGGACAATTCAACATGGCAGTAGATTGGTTCACGATTTCTCGTTGTGCATGAGCAAGGTAGTTTTGAATTTCCCACATGTCGTCAGGTTCTTTGGCGCTCACCGCCCTTAACTCACTCGCAACCCTGCATAAGCGCCTGCATCTGGCGATAATAACCAAATGTCTTGGCCTCCTGGACCGGCAGCTAAGACCATTCCTTCAGAGATACCAAAACGCATTTTTCTGGGTGCAAGATTCACTATCACTAAGGTTAAGCGACCGATTAAAGCGTCTGGGCTGTAGGCGGTTTTAATACCAGAAAATATAGTGCGCGTTTCTATACCAATATTAAGGGTTAATTTTAATAATTTATCCGAGCCTTCAACTTCCTCTGCATTGATAATTTCACCCACGCGTAAGTCTATTTTGGCAAAACTTTCAAAATCAATCGTGTCGGCGATTGCTGTATCGAGTTTAACTGATGTAACGGGGTTCGTTTTGGATGCTGGAGCGGTTACTTGCGTGGGCGTTTTTTCAAGAGTGGCTGTTGAGGCCGCCACAATGGCGGCAATTTTATCGTTATCGACGCGTGTCATTAAGGGCGTAAACTCATTGATTTTATGACTTAATAAGGGCTGTAGTTCGGTCACCCAAAGTAAGTCTCCGCTTTGTAAAAACACTTCAGCCGCAGCGACCATGTCAGGAACCACGGGTTTTAAATACGCCATTAACACTCTAAATAAATTAATGCCCAGCGAACATACTGCGTGTAAGCGCTCCTCTTGTCCCGCTTCTTTAGCAAGCAACCACGGTTTTTGTTCATCGATATAGTGATTAGCTTTATCTGCTAAGGCCATAATCTCACGCATGGCTTTGCCAAACTCACGGCTTTCGTAATGTCCAGCAATGCGTTCGTGAGAGGCAATAAATTCAGCAAACAACGCTGGTTCTACACAGTCTGGCGAGAGTTCTCCGGCAAAACGTTTGCTAATAAAACCACTGCAACGACTAGCAATGTTAACAACTTTTCCTACTAAATCAGAGTTAACGCGCTGACTAAAATCATCGAAATTTAAATCTATATCATCAACCCCTGCACTTAATTTGGCGGCAAAGTAGTAGCGTAAGTAACTGGGATTAAGATGGTCTAAATACGTTCGTGCGGTGATAAACGTGCCGCGTGATTTTGACATTTTCTCGCCATTTACGGTAAGAAAACCATGTGCAAAGATAGCGGTGGGCATACGTAAATGGGCGCCATGTAACATGGCTGGCCAAAATAAGGCATGAAAATAAATAATGTCTTTGCCAATAAAATGGTACAGCTCAGCCGTGCTGTCTTTCGACCAAAATTCGTTAAAATCTATGCCTTGTTGATCGCATAAATATTTAAAACTCGCCATGTAACCAATGGGTGCATCCAGCCACACATAAAAATACTTACCTGGTGCGTCGGGAATTTCAAATCCAAAATAGGGCGCATCGCGTGAAATATCCCAATCGTGTAAGCCTGCTTCTAGCCATTCTTTAAGTTTATTGCTGACTTCGGATTGCAAATGACCCGCAGTAATCCAGTCTTTTAGTAAGTCGGTAAAATCAGCGAGTTTAAAGAAATAATGCTCGGAGTCTTTTTCAATAGGTTTTACACCTGAGATGGCTGACACTGCATTTTTTAATTCTGTAGGTGAATAGGTTGCGCCACACACTTCGCAGCTATCGCCGTATTGCTCATGCGCCCCACATTTTGGACAATCACCTTTGATAAAGCGATCAGGCAGAAACATTTCTTTTAGGGGATCATACGCTTGCGTGATGGTGCGAGAACTGATGTGCCCTGCTTCGCGTAAGCGAGTATAGATTAAGGAAGAAAAGACTTTATTTTCTTCAGAATGGGTACTGTGATAATGATCAAAGGCTACGCCAAAATCATTAAAATCAGCAGTATGTTGCTCCCAAACCTTGGCGATTAACGCTTCAGGCGTGATGCCCTCTTTGTCTGCGCGAAGCATAATGGGCGTGCCATGCGTATCATCAGCACACACATAATAACATCTGACACCACGCTGTTTTTGATACCGTACCCAAATATCAGTTTGGATGTATTCCACTAAGTGACCTAAATGAATAGGGCCATTGGCATAAGGAAGTGCGCTGGTAACAAGAATTTTTCTTTCTGACATAAGTAAAAACACAAAGGCTAAGGATTGAATGCCACATTATTGCATAACTACGGAGGCATCAGCATGGCTAGCATTAAAAAACCCTGCCCAGTTAGAGCAGCTCCATAAACATAAACGGAACGCCGTAGGTTGATAAAAAATAGATTAAGGAATAAAGACTACTTTTTAGTATTTTATAGTTAAACACTTTGCGAAAAATATAACTTACGATGGCTAAATACCATAGTAACAACACCACCCCTAAAATAGTTGGTACGTTTTCGTAAGCCGTCGCTTGCACAAAAACATCCACTATTTCTAAGCCAATGCCTAAGGTCACGATAACATTTTCGCAAATAAAGACGGCAATCATGAGTTGATTAAACAGTGGTTTAACACGATTAATAAACACCAATACGGCCAATAAACTGGGTGCCATCATTGCACGTAAAGCCACCTCTAACGTGGCATCAGCAGGATCACTAATGTTAGCCTCAACGATGATGCCTGAGATGAGATAAAAACTAATACATTTCCATAAAAATGCGTTTGAGGGGTATAAATTAACGGGATTATTTTTAAACCAACAGAGCTGGAGATACTGAAGAAATAAAGACATAGCGTAGATATGTAAGGTAAAAAGTTAAAATAAAATGACCATTGTGGTGATGCGTAATGCGTTTTTACAACACCAGCAAATGCGTTGCACACTCCGTATGAAGCACATTTCCATTACGTTGTAATACAAAAAAACCTTGCTCTAAAGCGGCTTCTTTTGCTTTATCATAAAAATGAAACGAAGCAATAGCACCGTAAAGTTTGTAA
>QYQN01000043.1 GCA_007280895.1 Methylococcaceae bacterium | reverse complement strand
CTGCGATATTAAACGAACCAATTTTTCAAAAGGGCTTTGATATTGCAGAAGTTGCACATTTAAGCAGCGATCAATACGATTCGTATTTAAAAAGCGTGCTGTCCTACAACGAAGCAAAAGCAGCGACCGATACCGCATTTTATGAAGGTAAGCTGAAAGGCAACATGGAGGCAATGCAGAGTGCCGCAAAAGTATTGAAAGCTCAAGGTATCGCTATTGCTATCATTGCCTTATCAACTGGGCTTACTGAGCAAGATATTGAGGCTTTAAATAGCCTTTAATTTTTTATAAAACAATTTGGATAAAAATGATTTTATACGCGCAACTTAAACAAGCACGCAGTGAAGAAGATGTAAAAGACATTTACATCAAAGCATTGGGTTTAAAAAGCTACACCAAAGGCTTGGTTGACATCCGCACGGATGAAATCTGGTTTGAAGCCAAAGACACTGGCAAGCATTCCAGTTATGCCATGTTTACCCAGCTCTTGCATTATGTCCAAGATGGTCTTAACAAAGGCGAAGCCATACCGCCCTTTTTAGCGGTGATTGATACCGAAAAAGCCGCGTTGATGAAAACGTCCGATGTGCTGCCATTCTTAAAAAAGAAAACCGTCAAATGGGGGAAATCCGCTAGCCAATACCCAAAAGCAGCCTTAGATGAAGTATCTGCCCATATAGGGACGCATTTTGTGTCATTTAGAATGGCGACGCATGAAGCGGAGTTTATTCAAACCGTCAAAGCAGCGATTCAATCAGGCGACATCATTCGCACACAAATTACCCCGGACAACTTAAAACAGGTGTTTGATAAATGGGTAACGATGATTGGGCGAGAAATTGTCGGCGTAGCTGAAGACGATTATGCCTTGCTGTTTTTTGCAGACATTCTGCACGATGGTACGGTCTCAACCCATGAGAACTTGCCCGCAGAATTATTACATAAAAACAATGCGCCGTTGTTTTGTTTGAATGGAAAAAACTACCCGCTTGGCAATAAAGAAGGCTACCGTCAATTTTGGGCTATTTATCACAAACCGCCCCAAGTAGAATATCGCGATTATTTGCTGGAACGCCGTGACAGTTTAATCCCACTAGATGAACGTAGCTTTAAAGGCGCGTATTACACGCCGCTGGCTGTCGTTGAAAAAGCCTACAATAAACTAACTGAAACGCTGGGTAAAAACTGGCAGCGCGATTATATCGTCTGGGATATGTGTTGTGGTGTAGGCAATTTGGAAGTTAAGCACTCCAACCCGCGCAATATTTATATGAGTACGCTCGACCAAGCCGATGTGGATGTCATGAAAGCCACCAAAACCTGTGTGTCGGCGCAACGATTTCAATACGACTATTTAAATGACGATATTACCGACGGTGGTAGGATTGATTACAGCCTTACCAATAAAATCCCTGAGAGTTTGCGTAAGGCGATTAGCGAAGGGAAAAAGATTTTGGTGCTGATTAATCCGCCTTATGCGGAATCAGGAGTTGGGATAAATAGTGGTAATAAAGCGGGGGTGGCAAAAACCAAATTTGCAGCAACGGCAATGGCTGATTATGGTAAAGCCAGTAATGAGCTTTTTACCCAATTTGTCGCACGTATTGCACAAGAAATACCCACTGCTACGATAGCCATGTTTAGCACATTAAAATATGTTAATGCACCAAACTTTGAAAAATTTAGATACATTTGGAATGCTCAGTATTTAAGTGGTTTTATTGTTCACAGCAAAGTATTTGATGGTTTGGCAGGTAATTTCCCAATTGGATTTTTAGTTTGGTCAACAAATCAAAATGCCAAAAAGAAAACTTCAATTTCAGAAATTATCGTTGATATTTTGGATAAAAAAGTACAACCGATTGGCGAGAAGCTATTTTATAACTTACCAAATAATTCCTTTCTTAACGTTTGGTTGAAACGTCCTAAAAGAAACAATCAGAATGTTCTTCCGCTAAAAAACGCTATTACACCGGCCACTTCTGTACCGCGAGTTGCTTCATGGTCAGATAATGCAATTGCTTATATGTATTGTGGAAAAAATGATATGCAACATGCCAGCACACAAACTGTTTTATTTTCTTCACCTTATGGACAAGGAGATGGCTTTTATCTAACCCCAGAAAACATCTGGCAAGCCGCCATCATCTTTTCAGTTCGCCGCCTTATAAAACCCACTTGGATAAACGACCGCGACCAATTCTTACAACCCACTGAGCCATTATCTGACGAATTTAAAAACGATTGTTTAATTTGGATGTTATTTAACGGCAGTAATTTAACCGCCAGTGCCAACGACCTCGAATGGAACGGCAAAAAATGGAGTATCGTCAATCATTTCATTCCGTTCACCGAAGCAGACGTTAACGCGCCCGATCGCTTTGAATCCGATTTGATGGTGCAGTATTTAAAGAAAAAGAAATTATCCAAAGAAGCCAAAGCAGTATTAGCCGCAGGCAAACTATGTTGGCAAGCGTATTTCGCAGAGACCGACACTTATACTGTACGTCAAGAATTAAAACTTAATCGTGTCGATGTCGGCTGGTATCAAATTCGTAATGCCTTAAAAAAACGTAATGCCAGCTGTGATAGCCAACCCTTTAGCGTTGAACCCTTTGAACACGCCTACGTTGCTTTAACCGAAAAACTACAACCCAAGGTATTTGAGCTGGGCTTTTTACGTTGATTGCATTCATCGTAATAAAAATTAACGCAGCGTAGTCGCGTAGATTGTTATGGTGTAGGGCGTTAGTGCTTATGGCAGCTACAGCTCATAACTTAATTAATAGGATTGCGTTGACTGCCAACGCCCCTGTTTAATGCGTTTTTCCGAAGGTTCTTGGTGATAAAAATAAACCCATGCTAGTTGTAAGCGAGTCTCTTCAAGGGTAACGTAAACTAATCGACGTTCGTACAAGTTATCTGGCGCAGAAAAATCACTAAATCCTTCAATTTCATCGATTTCTTGCAAGGCGGTGACACAATTTTCTAAGCGTATGCACTCACCGTACACCCAGTCTGACGGCTCTTGCGCTGGTCGTAAGCCAGGATAGCTACCTAAATCAAAGAGTCGACCAGGAATCTTGCCCATGTTGCGTTCACTTATTTTGTATTGAGACAAAATATGACTGCGGCTCTCCTGCGCCATAAGCGTTCCGTACACAAATAAGGTCGTTATTATTGGTGTGATGGGCGCGTTGGCAGCGGCTTGTTCCATAGCAATGGGGTCGTGTCCAAAGGCACATTGCCCTAAGCGCACCAGATCAGCATACTTTTCAGTCGGTGGCGTATGCGTCGCTTTGCGTTGGCTTGGTACAGTAAGAAAGGTAATGGCGTGGTGTGCCTTACCATCGGCAGTAAGCACAAGGAGTTCATGTTGCTCATAAAATTTGTCACAGCCTTCTTTACGTTTGATTGACGCTAAGGTCTCGGCATCAATGGTGAATAACGCTCCTGAAGTGACGTGCCCTAAAGCAGGTATTAAATCAAGTGCTCCCCCCTTTCTTCCAGTGCTGTAATAATGGTAAATGGGTTGGTAATTTGGGCACCAAGCCGGCTCCTTAGCTATAATGTTTGGGCTTGTTAATTCTGGACGATCTTGAAACCATTGAAGTAAATCTTCAAGATGAAGATTTGAGCCATAGGCAAAAATTAAGTAATTAAGGCGTTGTGTTTGTTGTGCCATGCGATTTTCCTCATAAAGATATGTGAGGTTAAATTTTCTCATTATTTAATCGAGGTGTTGGGACAACGTTGTGACAACAGTTCTTTTATGGCTTAGTTGCTTAGTTGTGTGCTTGATTACAGTAAAGACCTTAAGTTGTGGGGAAAGTGTTTTTTCCGTTGCGGTGTCAGCGAAGATAGTTTTTTTATCAACGCCCAGTGTTGAGGCTAAAAACTTCTTAATTTGTCTAAGCTGCTGACGAGTACAGTCATCTTGTATGTTATTTTTTAATAGCTTGCCTTCAGTTATCATTTTAAATAATAATTCTGACCATGTTTTCATGCCATGCGTCGGCGTTTGCAGTGAATGATGATGATGATAATAATGATAGCTATTTGTTATTGGTGCGTTAGGCCACTCAAACACCAGGCCCTCCTCTCCCGCCATGTCAAGTGCTTGAGTAAGTGCCAACGAGTGCGGCATCTGAATTTTTGGCAGAGGAATATGATTACTTTTGACGGTATAACCACTTTCCCCTAAGCCTAACTCCATAAAAGGATCTTCTTGGGTGTAACGCCCTTCCAGACTACGATAATCAAAGCCGCCCACATAGGCGAGTAATTCCAGATAATTAACCATTTCATTATTAAGAAACTGAGCTGTATTTAATTTTTTTGGGCGATCTGAAGAATGTTGATAGCTATCAAGTGATTTAACTATTTCAGTAAAAAAAGCTTCATTTTTCTCCCCCAAACGCATCTGTATCGCCAAACGATAGATGTTAGGTAAGATGCCCAGCAGCGGCTTGCCGTTACGTTCAGCCTCAGCAAAAAGCACGGCAACAGCTTGTAATTCCTGCTCAGTACGGGCGGTGCGCATGCGTAAATGTGCTAGGCGATAGCTGGTAATTTCTGGCCAAGGCGTGGGTAATCTTGGTTCTTCATGGGCAAGATTATAGGCTTGCTGAAGATCAGTTTCTGCCTGCTGATGACAGGCTTCGTAATCTTTTAAAAGCTTCTTAGTAATAGCTGATTTTAAAAGCAAATTAACTTCATTACTGCGTAATGTAAAAGCGTGGTCAGTGGTCATATTTAGTAAGAGTGAGGGCGTAAAAAGTACAGGATGCACGAAGTATTGCGCACACAAAATACGGTCATTAAGTGTAGAAAGCAAGGTGTAAGTAAGGTTGTACTAAGTCTGTATTAAGTACAGCACTGTGATAATCAAGGTGTGGCATTTGCCTTAATCAATTAGGTGATATGCCACAGTTTTCTTAATCAACGTATCTTAAATGCAGGCATGTATTGATTGGCTAGCCTAGTGAGCAGCATTCGTCACGACAAAACTGTTCTTGGCATTATTACTGCTTTACTAAGTTAATGCCTATAGACCTCTGGTCATGTAATACTTTATGTACTTTATGTACCTTGCAAGGATGGCGGTGCTATGTACTCACTAAGCTTAGTAGTTAGCTTATACCTCGCGAGGTAAGGCGTAATGAGCAAAGCAGGGATTACTTTTTACCCTTACACACTTTAGATGAAGAGCTTTTTATGATGCAAAAAACAATCTTAGTCGTTATTTTTTTGTTTAGCCTTTATGTCAACGCAATGGCTAGTTCCGAGCTATCCACTGAACAGAAATTAGGTAACAGTTTGTTTATCGACCGTGACTTGTCGTTAAATAGAAACCAGTCCTGTTCAACATGCCATAGCTTGCGTGGTGTTGAAGACAAACCTGCAGCATTTATTGATGCCAGCAATGTTAGTCAAGGCACTGCTGTGTCAGCAGGTTCTCCGCGTAATGTGTTTGGCACACTAAATACTCCCAGTATTGCGTATGCCGCGTTTACGCCACAGTTTGGGTGGGATGCAAGCAATCAACGCTATGCAGGCGGATTATTTTGGAATGGTCGCGCCAATACGCTTGCCGATCAAGCCAGTAAACCATTTCTAAATCCAGTTGAAATGGCAATGCCTAATGCGTGGGAGTTGGTGAGTCGTTTAAAAGAAAAAAGTTATTATGTGACAATGTTTGCAACGCTTTATCAGCTAGATCTTAAGGCTATTCCTTCTCGAAAAGAAGCGCTTCCTGGACAGGCAGACCCTGCGAGCGTTGCGCTTGTTTTTCAGAAGCTTGCTGAAGCATTAGCCGCCTTCGAGCGTAGTCCGATGTTTCATAAATTTAACTCAAAATATGATTTTTATGTTGCGGGTAAAACCACGCTTAGCACGCTTGAGCAGCAGGGGCTTGAGCTATTTAATGATAATAATCGCGGTGGTTGTGCAGCATGTCATAGCAGTCAACTTACTGAAGATGAGGCAGGCAAAGCTGTGCCTCCGTTATTTAGTAACTTCACTTACGATAACGTCGGTCTGCCCAGAAACTACAAGATACCAGGTCGACCTAAGCCTAATCTTGGATTAAGCGAGCGTGCGGATATTCGTCAACAAGATCCAAATAAACATGAAGAGGGAAAGCACAGAGTGATGACGTTAAGAAATATCGCCTTAACACCACCGTATGGTCACAACGGGGTGTTTACATCTCTGGAACAAATTACCCATTTTTTCAATACACGCGACACCTTAGGCAGTGTTAAAAATAATTTAAGCACTGAGTTTAGTAAGTCAGGTTGGCCCAATGCAGAAATAAAAACTAACCTTAATCACACGAACATGGGCAATTTAATGTTAAGTCGGAACGAAGAAAAAGCCATTGTTGCTTTTTTAAAAACCTTAACTGACGATTACCCCTTGTGGGGACATGACCCTTTAGTGCCACCTGGCACGCCCTCTCCTTTTGAAGACTACCTGCCTCCAGAACCTATTAGCCAAAGCGAGCGTTGAAAACAAGGTGCCCACTGCTTAGTTATCGCGTTTTGCTAGGTAAGTAGGCACCATAAGTTTATTAAAATAATGGGTTATCTCTTATTTAACAACAAACGTTGTGCTCATTCATTTCTCTTTGTTGAGAAAGGTGAGATGTGATGAGCTGCGTCCTCTCGCTGGGTATCCTCAACAAAGGGGGAAGTGAATATTTACCTCACTTTTAGGCGTGCTTAGCGCAGAAACAATGGACTCGTAATCTATTATTGCTTGGCTTTGCGTCAAAATAAACTGTGATAAATGCAGTATCTTCTGCCAATATTGTTGATTATGAATAAAATTAAATGCCGCGATAAACAATTCCTGCCGTTTTTGGTTTTGCACCTCATTATCTAGGCTGTAACAGGCTAGATAATCGTCGACTAATTTTATATCAGCTTCTCCACCATAGCTTTTTAAGGCATTTATAGAAATAATGCGCGGGTTAAAGGTCTCGTCATCGCGTAAAGAAATATAATAAGCTTCTGCTAACGGACCCGCTAATACGTTGACCATATCTGCTTCAAAAGCAGTTAAATACGCTTGTTTTTGTGACACGGTAAACTCTCGTGTGGCTGTTTCAACGGAGAAGGGTAAGGTATTTATTAATTTGCCACCCTCAATATGAGCAAGCCCATAGGATGTTTTTTCTGCTGCTGATGCGCCGGTGTTTAATGGCCTAATGACGATTTGAAAAAATACAGGTGGTAACTTTTTATTTGTATTATTAAAGTAAATTGCTGCAGCGTGCCCCGCTTTGTGAATGGCTGTTTTTTTGCTAAGTTCATCTAAGTATTTTGAACTAAAAGCATATTTGCTTACCTGATTATGTTTCATAAATTTTAAGATAATTGCGTGCTGAGGGTGGATGTCATAAAAGAGTTATGGAGCAGATAAAATGCCAAAGAAATGGGTGCTTAGAGGTGTATTTATATGACATTGAATTTTACCTATTATTTTATAGATTATGAGCGATTTAAGTTGATTATCATGTCTTAACTACGTCTGTAGGTTACGTACTTAGCGGACTTTGGATATTTATAGCACTTAATTTATGTGATATGACTCACTTTGCATTGTCGAAGTGATGTATGCAAAAGGGCAGAAAATTTTGTTAAGGTCATCTTTATTTTTTTTAGATATAGATATAAATTTCAATAACGTTTAGTCAAAATTATCCAATATTGATATAGCTGAATTTACACGAGTGAAAATATATTTTTGGTGTAGAGGACGTTTTTTAAATTTTTTATAGGGAACACAATGCAAACATCAACTATTTTTAATCGCAGTGGTTTGTTTATAACGGTATTTATTACCGGTGCTTCAGTAATGGTGATTGAATTACTGGGTACACGCATGATTGCACCATTTTATGGAGCAAGTCTTTATGTGTGGTCATCATTAATTTCAGTCACCATGATTGCGTTGGCGGTGGGTTATTATGCGGGAGGGCGTTGGGCTGATCGTGTAAAGCGGACGGGCTTATCTGTCATCATTGCGTTAGCTGCGCTCTTTACCTTGCTCATTCCACTTGCTACGCGAACAGTGCTATTGGCCACTGATTTTATGGGCTTACGTGCAGGTGCTTTTGTCAGTGCATTAGTATTGTTTTCGCCCAGTTTAACTTTTTTAGGCATGGTCGGGCCTTTTGCTATTAAGTTAGCCACATCAACAATTGAAGGCGTGGGTAACAATGTGGGCTCAATGTATGCGATGAGTACGGTGGGCAGTGTTATAGGAACCTTGGTGTTAGGTTTTTTCTTATTTCCAGTGCTAGGCTCTAGGGAAATTTTGCTTGGTACAGGATTACTCTTATTAGTTTTAGCTTTATTGATTGGTGTGTACGAGCAGAAACAATTGCAGCGCAGTATGGCAATTGTGCCCAGTGCTTTAGTGGCGGTGCTTGCCTTAAGTTTATTGCCTAAGATTGTCGATGCGAGTCATCACTATAAACATAATGCTGGTTTTAACGTATTGTCTGAACAAGAAAGTTTATACGGTTGGGTGCGGGTAATCGATCAACCTAGCCATGATTTACGTTTATTGACCGCTGATGCGTCAACCATTGGTGCGGCAAATATCAGCAATGGGCAAAGTCGTTTAAGTTATCAAGATATTGTCGCGTTTCTGCCGGCTTTGTCTAAAGAAAAAATGCAGCGTGCGTTGATTATTGGTTTGGGAGCAGGACACATGGCGCAGGTCTTAGAGAAACGTTACGGGATGGTAACTGATACCTTAGAAATTGATCCCGCCATTGCCGAAGCGGCGGTAAAATATTTTAACTTTACGCCTACAGGCAAAGCGATTGTGGGCGATGCACGTTATGAAATCAGACATTTAACAGGCCCTTATGACTTAATCATTCACGATTGTTTTACCGGCGGTTCAGAACCAGCACATTTATTAACCGTTGAAACTTTGCAGCAATTGCGTGGTTTATTGTCTAAGCAAGGCATGTTGGCCATCAATTTTGTGGCGTTAGAGGGCAAGCACAGTACAGCCTTAGCGTCAGTAGCTAAAACAGTGGAGCAGGTGTTTGCACAGCAACTGATGTTTGTTTCTGAGCCTGGCAAAGAGTTTAATGATTATATTATTTTGGCCAGTCAACAGCCGCTCAATCTTGCCTCTACTGAGTTATTTCAAGAACAAAAAAATTGGCTCACGGAGCGGTTGTTTTCTGTAGATAAAGCATTAGGTGTGGTATTAACGGATAATTTAAATCCTTTAGAATCGTTACAAACGGCAAAAGCCGAGCATTATCGTCGCTTTATTGTTGATTGGTTGGGTCCTGAGTTGTTAGTGCGGTAGCTTTTTTTTAAACTAAGCTTATTAACTGATGTTACGTAGACATTCACTGCGGATTGAAAACAACTTGTAAAGTGTCGTTATCGTGACGGCTTGTTAAGCGGGTTCTCGCACCCGACGGTGAGATACTTTCTGTTGCGCAGCCCAAAGAAAGTATCCAAAGCAAAGGCGGCTCAGTTGCCGCTTCATCCTTGCGCTCCTCGATTTTGTTGGGCATCAGCAGGAGGGCTTTCTGCCCTCCTGCTGATGCGCGGCATCCCTGCCTCGCCCTTTATGCCCTTGGGTACTTCGTGCTTATCCCGACAAAACCTGCGGTGCTCGGCGCGGCAAACGGGAAGCAAAACACGTTACTGCGTAACGTCAGTTATTAAAAATATAGGTTTTTAATATATGGCTAATTACTTTAAGCCAAGTAAGGCTGGGCTGTAGCTGTTTTGTATAGGAACAGTTAAGGCGACTATCAATAAGTTTACCCGTTCGGTATAGCCATCGAAATAAGGTTGCTAGGTAAAGCCAAAATATTTCGGTAACGCGTGGATAAAAATCAATCTGCATTAATGTGTAGGAACTGCCCACAGTTGGGTTAGTTAGATTTTAAAAAAACTGAGCAATAGACCCATTCCACCACACGCAACGATGATAGGGATGACACCCACTTTGTAGCGGAACAAGGCCAACAAGGCACACAAACTGATAAGCAAGGCAATGCTGTCGAAAGGTTCGTTAAAACCGTGAGGCCAGAAAACATGCCAAGCGAAAAATACCGCCAGATTAAGAATGACGCCGACCACGGCCGCAGTGATGCCGGTTAATGGCGCAGTGAATTTAAGATTTCCGTGGGTCGATTCTATTAACGGACCGCCCGCCAGTATGAACAAGAAGCTGGGCAGGAAGGTAAAATACGTCACTACGATTGCGGCGACTGCCCCAGATAAAAATAGCTGATCTGGGCCGAATATTTCTTTGCCCCAGCCCGCGACAAAACCAACGAAAGTCACCACCATGATTAGCGGCCCGGGCGTGGTTTCTCCTAATGCTAAGCCATCAATCATTTGATGTGGTGTCAACCAATGAAAATGTTCGACTGCGCCTTGGTAAACATACGGCAATACCGCATAAGCACCGCCGAAAGTTAGCAGCGCGGCTTTGGTGAAGAACCAAGCCATTTGCGTCAATGCGCCCTCCCAACCATAACGGGCACAGAGAAAGCCAATTGCGCCACCCCACAGGATTAGGCCAACCAAGAGCACTTTTATCAACCCCACCCAGCTAAACAAGGCGTGAGGAGGTGTCGGTGTATCGTCGTCAATCAGCGCTGGACCATAGCTATGTTTAGCGGTGCCATGTCCGCCACCTACGGTAAATTTTTGAGGTAAAAACTTGCCGCCTAGCGCACCGAAGATAGCGGCGAACAGTACAATCAATGGAAATGGCGTGTCGAATATAAAAATCACCAGAAAAGACAACGCTGCCAGCATCCAAAGCAGCCAGTTTTTTAGTGCCCTAGAGCCGATCCGATAGGCGGCGAAAAGCACGATGGCAGTCACCGCAGGTTTAATGCCATAAAGCACTCCGGCAATCGCTGGAATATGCCCAAACGCCAGATAAATCCAGCCTAG
>QYQN01000062.1 GCA_007280895.1 Methylococcaceae bacterium | reverse complement strand
ATTAAGGTAAGTTTTTAATAAGTAAGTCTGTCAATTCAAGCGTCAGGCAGCATAGGTCGGTTAAATAATTAAACTGACAATGCGGAAAACTATGACAGTCGTCATAGGTAAGCCATTAAGGATTAAGCTTAGCTAAAACACAGGGGCTTTTTTTTGTTATTACGTAGCTATTTTTTGCCAAGGTCTAAAATAAATAGAGAGTCGTAGCGGGTGTCTACATCAAAATTATCCCAGATATAAACCGCTTGAGTAATAGGTTGGGTGGGCACGGAGAGGGTGAGTAAGTCAATAATGCCTGCTCCAAGACGACCTTGGGTGTTAAGTAGGCCTTTAAGTGAGCCGCCGACAATACCGTAAAAAAAATTGCTTTTATTCGTTGTGTTAATAATGTTTTTGGGTATTTCCAGTGGTGCAGTAATTAAATTAGCAAACGTGCGGAGCGCCTTTGCGTTAACTTTGCTGAGATAGCTTGGGGACTGCACTGCAAGCGTCGTTGGTGCATAGGCTGCAAATAGGCAGGTGAGCAACAAGAGGGCAAAAAAATGATTGTCTTTACGCATGGCAAAACCTATGAGTGAGTTAATGATCAACTATTCGTCGAGCAGTCATTTTTGCAGCAGTGATGAGGGGGCAGTCAAGAGCACCTTTTATAAACAAGCGTATAGGAGGTTAAATAACTATTTTTGTGAAATAAAAACCATTCATCCTGTCAAAAAATGCTGTGACAACATAAAAGTATAGCAGAATACTTGGTATTTATTTGTGTGCGCCTTGACTACAGTTTTCTGCAATAAATTGTTAGGCAAGTGCTTACTGTTTGAGATTAACGTCCTTGTCAAAATCCTCCTGTTTATCTGGGCTAATGGCTTAGCCAGGTGTTAATTTTTTATTAAGGTGGGGTGAAAAATAAGGTGTCTGGGTTAACCACATTTGCTTTCGCCACAGTTAAGACAGGTCATGCAGCCATCCATTAGCACAACGGCTTTAGTCTGACATTTCATGCATAAAATGGCTTGAGCAGGAAAGTCAGAGGTGTCCGTTGTTAATTCGGCATTATGCAAGGACAAAAACTCTTGCCGTTTAGCCGCTAAAAATTGTTGGTGTTGACTATCTAATTTGGGGTCTTGCAGCATTCCAATTTGCTTTAGATGGGATTCAATGGCGTAACCAATTTCAGCAACAAGTGACGGCATAAAGACACCGCCTTTTTTAAAGTAGCCACCTTTTGGATCAAATACTGCTTTTAATTCTTCCACTAAAAAACACGCATCGCCGCCTTTACGAAATACGGCCGAAATAACGCGTGTTAACGCCAGCACCCATTGGAAGTGTTCCATGTTTTTGGAGTTAATAAAGACTTCGTAAGGACGACGTTCTTCATGCGCCGTGCCTTCGTTTAAAATCATATCGTTAATAGTGATGTACAACGCATGCTCAGATTGCGGCGTTTTAATCTTATAGGTTGAGCCAAATAAGATTTCTGGTCTTGCCATTTTTTCATGCATGCTTTCAAAATCAGCAGGATTTTGTTGAGGTGCTGAGTTTTCAGAAGAGGGCGCTTTTTCATCATTGGTCAAGACTTTATACGCGGTGATTTTTTTGGTTATTTTCTGAGTCATTGGCGAGAGTCGTAAAGAAGAGGTGAGTAATAATTTAAGAATGTGTGCATTGTTGCAACTAACTGAGCATTCTTCAAGCGCTTCGTAGTGAGCGTCTTTACAATGAATAGTTTACGGTTAAGTTAGCAAGCATTGTAATGTAAAAGTGGAGGATAAAATATGTTGAAACCTATTTTTGTGGTGGTGTTTTTTATTATCAGTAGTGTAAGCAGTCAAGCGGTTTGGGCGTATGGTAGTGCGAGCAGTAAGAAAAAATGTGTTGCTCCCAAGATTACCGAAATGCAACCCCTTGCGTTAACCAAGGTTGCGCCTGGGTCAGCCTTTTCATTTATTGCGAGTACAGAAAGCAACCCTGATAGCCTAAGCGTCACAGTAAAAGAGCAAGCCGTTGCCGTAAAGGTCACACCACGTGCTTCAGGTTTTCTGGTGCAAGCTACGTTACCAGAAAGTATTCAACAAGGCTTTGCACGGATTGAGATTAGTGCGTCAAGCGTATCGCAGTGCACACTGCAAACAGGCTGGTTAATTGAGGTTAAGTAGCTGAAAATATTATATAAGAAGGCTTGCATGGGGCGGTCGGCAAAGATGATTTTTAACGCCACCACAATAAAAATGAAGACGCTAAAAACAGCTTAAGCATTCACCGCCCCAGTTTATTTGAGCGTACCCACAGAGCCTAAAAGTCTGAGGCGAGATTTAGCTACTACACAGCCCTAACTTAGCTTAGTCATGGCGTTGAAAATTGCGACGTGGGTCAAAGGCGTTTTGTAGCGTATCGGCAAATAAATTAGCCGCTAATACCAACATGAACATCAATACAAAGGCACCGGTTAAAGACCACCATACCACTGGTTCACGCGCCATTTCCAAGCGCGCGCCGTTTATCATATTGCCCCAACTGTATGTGGTGGGATCAACACCAATGTTGATATAAGACAAGACCGCTTCAGCTAACACTAACGAGCTGAAATCTAACACAATAGAAATAATAATAATGTGCATGACATTAGGAAGAATATGACGCCAAAGTATTGTGCGTTGTTTAACGCCTAAGGCTATCGCCGCTTGCACATAATCCATCTCACGAAGCTTTAACGTTTCTGCACGCAGCAAGCGACATAACCCTGTCCAGCTTGTTACGCCCAAAATTATGCATAAAAACAATAAGCGCATATCTGCACGCACAATAAGGCTAGTAAAATCTGCCTCATGGTTTGCCATGAAAATATGCACCATTAAAATGGCGGCGGCGATAAGTAATACGCTGGGAATAGAATTTAACGTGGTGTACACATACTGAATAACATCATCAATCCAGCCTTGAAAAAATCCAGCCAAAATACCAAATAAAATCGCCATGGGGAGCATGATTAAGGTGGTGAGTGAGCCAAGCACGAGACCAGTGCGAATACTTTTAATGGTTTGATAAAAAACATCCTCCCCCACTTTATCAGTGCCCAGTACATGATAAAACTGGGAAAGATACGTTAAGGTGTAGGCGAGACAAAAAATAGTAAAAAAAGTTAGCCAAAGTGCCCGCGCTGTAGCAGGAGTAAACGCGGTAGTCATACGTTTAGCGAAGAGCCCATAAGTTAAGAAACAAAGCCCTGCTGCGTGCAGTAATCCACGTCCAGTTTTAGTAAGAATATCAGTAAGCTGTTGCGAGTCGGGTGAGGCTAAGTGCTGGCCACCAAAGCTTAAACGAGGTTGTCCCCAGGCACTGCTGCCATCTGCTAAAACGAGCATTTCTTTGTTAAACAAGGTGCTGGCAAAGGGTGCTGAATACGTTTTTTCGGTGTGTGAACGTAGCGTTGCTAACAATGTATCAAGCACGCTGATAATTTCCTTATTTTGGCTAGCTAGGCTATGAAAGTGCAGAGAATCCATTAAGCCAATCAGCAAAAAACAACACAACAATAGCCATGAAGCCATGCCAATAGGGCTGTTTTTAAGATAGTCTACGGCACGTTTGTGATGGGCTTGCGTGTGTAAGTAATAGACGCACCATGCGCCAACACTTGCCAATAAAAATAATAATGCATCAGTCCATAACACAACCATAGTGACCTACCTTCAATGAAAAACGATGAATTTGCTAAGCTGTAAGCCTGCTAACCCCGCACTTACAAAAGTAAAATTAAATCATGATCGTAGTCTTATCGGGTAATTTTTTTCATAAAGCAGACGGTCAAGCTAGCTTGAAACAGCATAAAATTCCCGTGCGCAGAAGTTTATGGCTATTTAAATCCAGCACTTTACTTTATGATTAATTACTGTTTTTTTTGTTAACCTTTTTAATCCCTATCATTGTGAAAAATTCAACCCTTACACTTCATCGCCACAAAATTTTAATTTTAGATTTTGGTTCACAGTACACGCAACTCATTGCCCGACGGATTCGCGAAATAGGCGTGTATTGTGAGATTTTTTCTTGTTCCAGCAGTGCAGAAGATATATGTCAGTTTGCCCCCCACGGCATTATTTTATCTGGTGGCCCCGACACCGTTACCCATAGCGATACCTTACGCGCACCTGAGTGTGTGTTTAGCTTAGGCGTGCCTGTGTTAGGTATTTGTTATGGTATGCAAACTATGGCAGAGCAATTGGGAGGTATGGTTGCGGCGGCAAGTCATCGTGAATTTGGCTATGCACAAGTACGCGCACGGGGACATTCAGCCTTATTAACAGGCATAGAAGATCATGTTTCCCCCGAAGGCTTTGGTTTACTTGAGGTGTGGATGAGTCACGGGGATCATGTGGTGGAATTACCCAATGATTTTACAGTCATTGCTAGCTCACAAGGTGCCCCCATTGCCGGCATGGCGAACGAAAGTAAACATTTTTATGGGCTGCAATTTCATCCAGAAGTGACGCATACTCAGCAGGGGGGGCGTATCTTAGCGCGTTTTGTGACCGAGATTTGTGGCTGCGATACCTTATGGACAGCAAGTAATATTATCGAAGACAGCTTAGCGACCATCCGTGAAAAAGTAACCACCGATCACGTAATCTTGGGCTTATCGGGTGGCGTTGATTCGTCAGTGGTTGCCGCCTTATTACATAAAGCGATTGGCGAGCAACTCACCTGTGTCTTTGTTGATACGGGACTGTTGCGTTGGCAAGAAGGCGATCAAGTGATGCGCATATTTGCTGAGCATTTAGGTGTAAAAGTTATTCGCGTGAATGCAGAGCAACGTTATTTAGAGGCCTTAACGGGAGTTAGCGATCCTGAGCAAAAACGTAAAATTATTGGTAATTTATTTATCGAGATTTTTGATGAACATGCCAGTCAAATCACCGATGCGAAATGGTTGGCGCAAGGCACAATTTATCCTGATGTTATTGAATCTGCTGGGGCTAAAACAGGCAAAGCGCAGTTAATCAAATCGCATCATAATGTGGGCGGATTGCCCGAAAATATGACCTTAAAACTACTAGAGCCCTTGCGCGAATTGTTTAAAGATGAAGTGCGTAAACTGGGTTTAGAGTTAGGATTGCCATCAGAAATGGTGTTTAGGCATCCTTTTCCAGGACCAGGTTTAGGAGTAAGAATTTTAGGAGAAGTTAAAAAAACCTATGCGGATGTGTTGCGAAAAGCCGATGCAATTTTTATTGAAGAGTTATATCGCCATGATTTATACGACAAAGTCAGTCAAGCCTTTGCCGTGTATTTGCCAGTAAAATCAGTAGGTGTTATGGGAGATGGCAGACGTTATGATGATGTTATTGCCTTACGTGCCGTAGAAACCATTGATTTTATGACAGCTCGTTGGGCACATTTACCGTATGCCTTTTTAGATTTGGTTTCCACCAGAATTATTAACGAAGTGCCTGGGATTTCAAGAGTTACCTACGACATCAGTGGCAAGCCGCCAGCGACGATTGAATGGGAGTAACACTATATGAAGGCCATTATTAGAGGGCTTGTTTATAAGCCGTTGCTCGCAAGAATGGCCAACTATTATGCTTAGTATTCAGTTAATTCAAGAGGAATTTCTATGGCGTGTTGTTGGTTAATACGGTAGCCGCGTAATACCAAAATGCCTTTAGTATTTAAGGAAATAATTAAATAAAGTGCGTCTGGGTAAGCGGCAAGCTGAATATCGCTTAGCGATGGAATAGCCGCTGCGTGGGGATGAGAATGATAAATAGCAAATAAGGTTTCGTTCTGTTCGCGCATTGTTTTCATGGCGGCAATGTGTTCGCTGCTATCCAGTAAAAATTGATGTTGGCTTTGTTTGGCGGTGTTAGTGATGGGATAGCAGTGGTAGGTATGTAACGGTTGTAAGCTAATTAAGCCACATATTTCATGTTCAGGGGATAATTGAGCAAGATGTAATAATTGGTTAATTAATTTTCTGGGTAATTGCGGCGGGTTAGTGTGCATCATTAGTATGGTTTACCTGTGTGGAGTCCCATTTGACCTAGTGTAACGCGAGGTAATTGGGCGAGGTCGTTATGGGTCGCGATGTTGATAAAATGACTGTCGTGTAATATTTTTTGGACAGCGCTGGCTTGGTTGTAACCGTGTTCAAATGCTAAAAAACCATCTGGTTTAAGAAAGTTAGGGGCTGATTGGGTAATCTGGCGAAAATCTGCTAAGCCATTTTCTTGGGCGATTAATGCGTGTTGAGGCTCATGTTGTAAATTAGCCTTGAAAAGATGGGGGTCGTTGGGTGCAATGTAAGGCGGATTACTGACAATGAGATCAAATTGAAGATTTGGTATGGCGGTAAACCAGTTGCTATGAAAAAAATTAATCAAAACGTGATGTCGGGTAGCGTTGTGTTGTGCAAGTGTTAACGCGGCTAAGCTGAGGTCTGTGGCATATAGCTGTGCGTTGGGGCGTTCTGTGGCCAGAATAATGGCGATAATGCCGGAACCCGTGCCTAAGTCTAAAATAGTTAATGTGCCCGTATTGGGAAGCAAGGTTAAGCACTGTTCAATTAAGCATTCTGTGTCAGGTCTGGGGATGAGTACCTCGGGTGAAACAGAGAATTCACGTGACCAAAATTCTTTTTTGCCAGTTAAATACGCCACCGGGCAACCGTGTTTGCGTTGTTCAATAAGGGCAAGAAACGCGTTTAATTCGGCGGTTGCTAAGGACTTTTCCGGCCACGCACGTAAATAAGTGCGTGGTTTATTTACTACATGGCATAGTAAGGTTTCTGCATCGAGCAGCGCGGACTCTGAGTGTGTGCTGAGTGTGTGTTGCGCTTCGCTGAGTGTGGTTTTAATGCTAGGCATCGTGCTTATTCATCACCAAGTTGGGTGAGTAATTCAGCTTGATGTTCGCTGATTAGTGGTTGGATGACTTGTTCTAGGCCGCCTTGCATAATTTCGTCTAGTTTGTAGAGGGTAAGATTAATGCGATGATCAGTTAATCTGCCTTGGGGGTAGTTATAGGTGCGAATGCGTTCTGAACGGTCTCCGCTGCCAACTTGTAATTTACGATTAGCTGATTGTTCGGCATGATGTTTTTCTTGTTCGGCTGATAATAGTCTGGCAGCCAGTAAGGACATGGCGCGAGCCCGGTTTTTATGTTGCGAGCGTTCATCTTGACATTCCACTACGACGCCACTAGGAATATGAGTGATGCGAATGGCTGATTCGGTTTTATTAACGTGCTGTCCACCTGCACCTGATGAACGATAGGTGTCTACTTTTAGATCAGCTGGATTAATATCAACGGCATCAACTTCGGCCACTTCAGGCATGATGGCAACCGTACAGGCTGACGTGTGGATACGACCTTGTGATTCTGTTTCTGGAACGCGTTGGACACGATGGGCGCCTGCTTCAAACTTGAGTTGCGAATACACGTCTTGACCACTTACCCTGAGGACAACTTCTTTATAGCCACCATGATCACCAAAGCTTTCATTGATGATTTCAGTTTGCCAGCCTTTACGTTCGGCATAGCGTTGATACATGCGTGATAAATCGCCAGAAAAAATAGCGGCTTCATCGCCACCTGTGCCTGCCCGAACTTCTAAAAAGATATTTCGGTTATCATTGGGATCTTTGGGAAGTAATAAAATGTGTAAATCGTGGTCGATATCGGCAAGCATTTTTTCGCTCGTGGTGATTTCTTCCTTGGCCAGTTCTCGTAATTCAGGATCAGGGTCTTGTGCCATTTCTTTGGCTGAGCTTAGGTGTATTTGCGCTTCTTCATAGCGTTTATAGCATTCAACCAAAGGATTAATTTGTGCATATTCCTGGCTTAATGCACGAAATTTATTTTGATTGCCTTGTATTTCTGGCTCAGAAAGTAGCGCGGCAATTTCATCGTAGCGTTCACAAAGACTTTCTAGTCGGCGTTGTATGGATGGTTTCATTGGGTATCGTTGAGTTTAAAAATTTCTCTAGCAGCGATAATTAAATCATCGCGTTCATTTTCAGCAGCTATTTTTAACTGAGTGCTGGGGATGTGGGTAAGTTTGTTGGTTAATAAATAGGCAAGTCGAGTAAGCGCTTCTTCAGTGGGCATACCATTATTAACTAATTTTAAAGTTTTCATGAGCACTTCGTCACGTGTTTGTTCGGCGGAAATGCGATATTCTTTTATTGTGTTTTGTGCACCTTGCGCACGTAACCAAGATAAAAAGTGCTCAACTTGCGTGTCAATTATTTCTTCAGCTTGTTCAGCAGCAAGGCGTCGCGAGTTCATGTTGGCATCGATTGTATGTTGTAAATCATCGACGGTGTAGAGATAGACATCACGCAGTTGCTCAACTTCTGTTTCAATATCGCGGGGGACAGCTAGATCTACCATGAACATAGGCTTGTGTTTACGCTTTTTTAATGCGCTTTCAACGCGCCCTTTGCCTAAAATGGGTAAGCTGCTTCCTGTTGAGGAGATAACGATATCTGCTTCGGCAAGATGATTGGGTAGCTCTTTTAAATCAATAGCGTAACCATTAAATTGACTCGCCAGTGTATGAGCGTTGGCATAGGTGCGATTAGCTATGATAAGTTTGCCAATATTGTGTTGAGTTAAGTGTCGAGCAGTTAGTTCTATTATTTCGCCAGCACCAATTAATAAGGCAGTTTGCTCGCTCAGTTCATTAAAAATTTGCTGTGCCAATTGCACAGCGGCAAAGGCGACTGAAATTGGACTGGAGCCAATGGCAGTATCTGTGCGTACTTTTTTAGCCGCTGAAAAAGTAGATTGAAATAATTTACCCAATTGCTTTCCCAAGGTGCCCGCTTCACTGGCCGCATGGTATGCCGATTTCATTTGCCCCAAGATTTGAGGTTCGCCAAGAATCATTGAGTCCAGTCCACAGGCAACACGGAACATGTGCCGTATTAGCTCTTGATCAGTGTGGCTGTATAGGTAGGGGAGAAAATCGGCACGCTCAACGTGTTTATTGTTAGCAATCCATTCTATCAATGCGTGTTGATCTGGGCTGGTTGAGGTGCAATAGAGTTCGGTTCGATTGCAGGTTGATAAAATCGCAGCTTCTTGTATATCTTTGATATTAAGTAGTTCTTGTAATGATGTTTGCAAATTATCTTTAGAAAAGGCAAGACGTTCCCGTATTGAAACAGGAGCTGTATGATAATTTATGCCAATGGCTAGAAGCGTCATGAAGTTAAATTGGAATACCCGTGCAAAGTAAAGTAGGTTTGATGAATAGTGGTCGCAAGGTTTTATTAATCGCTATAGATTTAAAAAAAGTAAGTCTTATATTATGTCTGCGTAATGAAAAAAATAGAATAGCATTGTCGTATTCAATGCAATCATCTATCTTAATAATAAGTGTTTTCTGCTAATCTATTACCATGTTTGATCTACCTAAGGATTATAAGTGTTTAGTTTAAGATTTCTTCCCTTTTTGGCTTTTATTTTGCTCAATGGCTGTGCTACGGCACCTGAAACGCCAGTGGCTATTGTTTCAGAAAAACCTAATCTGTTGTTAAAAAAGCGTATTCAGGCGTTTGAAAAAAAAATGCCCGCTGAAGTTAAAGGTTCTTTCGCTTCTAATGAGTTGTTTATGCTGCTTACGGCTGAAATTGCAGGTCAGCGAGGTCAGTACGAGATTGCCTTAGAAGGTTATCTTGAAACAGCTAAGCGAGTGAACGATGCCCGTTTTGCCGAAAGAGCGGCAATGATTGCAATGTATATTAAAGATGAGAAAAAATTAAGTGAATCCGTACAATTATGGTTAAAGCAGGAGCCTAACAGTTTAAGTGCAAGAAAGTTGGCTATTATTTCGGCGCTTAGACTGGGCGATAAATCTTTAGCAGTCAAAAATATCAGTGAATATCTAAAGAAGGCACCAGCAGATTTTGAAAAAGCGATATTAGAAGTTGCGAGTACCATGCAAAAACCAAGTAAAGTTCAATTTATTTTTGATATGCTTGAGGAGGTGGCTGCAGAGTCAGTTGATAAGGCAATGGTGTATTTTGTTCAATCAGTGATGGCGATGAAAATGAACAATATGGAGCTTGCAGCGACCAAAATTCAGCAAGCATTGCGAGTCCAGCCAAATTGGGAGCGGGCTGTTTTGTTGCAGGCGCAAGTGGCCGTGGTGTCAGGTAGTAATGTAATTGCAATTTCAGTGTTGAAAAATGCTCTGCATACAAATCCAAACCATTTGGCATATAAAAAATTGTTGGCGCAAGTCTTTGTTAGAAATAGAAATTATGCGGAGTCCGTTCAAATATATAAAGAAATTGTTAAGCAAGATGCCACTGATTTAGAAAGTCAAATGGCGTTAGGTTTGATTTATTTGCAAACTGATCAGGATGGGTCGGCGCAACATGTCTTTAAGAAATTATTGACGGAGAAGCCGTGGCAGGAGCAAGCGTATTTTTATCTAGGTAAGTTAGCTGAAAAGAAAGGCTTTTATACTGAGGCAATAGATTGGTACGATCAGGTTGCCGCTGAGCCATTTGCATTTGATGCCGCGGCTTCGGTAGTTATGGTCTTAGCTAAAGATAAGCAGTATTTAAAGGCGGAGGTGCGTTTACAAGCGTTGCTGCAAAAATATCCCAAACAGCAAGTAAAAATAACCTTGTTGCATGCAGAAATATATAGTCAACAAAAAAAATATCAAGAAGCTTATGACATCCTTAGTACGGCCTTAATGAGCGTGCCAAATGATAATGATCTTTTGTATACGCGGGCACTTGTGGCTGAACGATTAAATAAGCTGGATATTGTTGAAAGCGATCTTAGTAAGGTGTTGCAAAGCAATCCTAATCATCTGGAAGCATTAAATGCACTGGGGTACACCTTAGCGAATAAGACGCTTCGCTTCGAAGAAGCAGAAAAGTTTTTATTGCAAGCCTTAGATTTAGCGCCTGAAGAGCCTGTTATTTTAGATAGTTATGGGTGGTTACAGTATAAATTGGGACATTTAGCAAAAGCCTTGGTTTATTTGCAAAAAGCCTATGCAAAAGAAAAGGAAAATGAAATTCTTGTGCATGTGATTGAGGTTTTATGGGAAAGCGGTCGGAAGGAAGAGGCAAGAAAGCTATTTAAAGAGGCTATCAGTGTGTCACCCGAGGATGCGTATTTGCAAGAGTTACAGCGCAGGAAGTTGGATTTATCATTGTGATGTTTATGTCTCTGATTAGTAGGCATCGTTATTTAGGTCTTGTTTTTTTAATACTGGCTGGTTGCGCAGAAAATAGTAAGGATAGTAGAGACTTTTTAAATAATAATTTTGCTGTATTAGCCAATCTTAAAACATGGTCTTTTCGGGGGCGCTTAGGGATTAAAGGTCAGCCGGTAATTGATATAAATTGGGAGCATCGAGTTGGGCAAGATAGTTTGAAATTATCAGGGCCATTAGGGCAAGGGGCTAAAGAAGTTACTTTTAGTGATGATTACATTCAAGTTAAAGATGGTGTAAATAAAATTGAGAGTTTCGGTGCGCCGGATGAATTTATCCAAAAAAGATTAGGTATTGAGGTGCCAGTTAGTCATTTACGGTATTGGGTTATTGGCTTGCCGGATCCAAACTTTGCTTATTTGGCAGAGAAAAATGGTTTTACACAGACGAATTGGAAAGTGGAGTATCAGCAAGTGAGCATAAAAAGCGGGCAATCATTGCCGCATAAAGTCCAGTTTGAACGTAACAACATTAAATTAAAATTATTTATAGATCAGTGGGGAATTGATGGGATTACCAACTAATACGGCAGAATCACTTTGGTTATATAGGTGGCCTGCGCCAGCTAAATTAAATTTGATGCTTAGAATTATTGGGAGGCGTGAGGATGGTTATCACTTGTTACAAACTGTATTTCAATTTGTTGAATTAAGTGATTGGATACGATTCGAGCCAGAGCAATCGGGGCAGGTGCTATTAAAAAAAGAAATTCCAGGAGTCGCTGCACAATCTGATTTAACCGTAAGAGCGGCAACAATTTTAAAAAGGTATACGGGGTGCTCGTCAGGGGTAATAATCGATGTAGAAAAAAATATCCCTATGGGTGGAGGATTGGGCGGCGGAAGTTCTGATGCTGCAACGGTTCTAGTGGTTTTGAATAAACTTTGGGGATTAGAGTTAAGTCAAGAAAAGTTGATGGAGCTGGGAATCGAGCTAGGTGCAGATGTGCCCATATTTATTTATGGTCACGCTTCATGGGGTGAGGGCGTAGGTGAAAAGTTAACGAAAGTAAGTCTTCCAGAGTGTTGGGTGGTTATAATTAAGCCTGATTGTCATGTAAATACCAAAGAAATATTTTGTTCAGAATATTTGACAAGAAATAGTAAATCCATCACAATGTGCGACTTTATAGCAGGCATCCAAGATAATGATTGCATGCCGGTGGTAACTAATAGGTATCCAATAGTAAAGGATGCTATGAGTGATTTAAGTGCATACACTCGGCCAAAATTGACTGGAACAGGTGCTTGTGTGTTCGGTGAATTTTTATCAGAATATGATGCACGCATTGCTCATGAATTATTGGGAAAAAAGTGGACTGTTTTTCTAACAAAGTCAGTAAATAATTCTGGATTAAGTTCACTATTAGATGCAATATAAATTTATTGGGTCGTCGCCAAGCGGTAAGGCACGGGGTTTTGATCTCCGCATACCAAGGTTCGAATCCTTGCGACCCAGCCATTTTTCTCTGAGGTAAATTCTGTTTGGAGGTTTTAGCATGAGTGACGCCTCTTTAATGGTGTTTTCTGGGAATGCTAATTTAGCTTTAGCTGAGGGGATAGTAAAAAAACTAAATATGCGTCTAGGTATGGCGGCTGTAGGAAGATTTAGTGATGGCGAGGTTGCGGTAGAGATTGAAGAAAATGTTCGTGGTAAGGATGTTTTTGTTATTCAGTCGACTTGTTCGCCAACAAATGAAAATTTGATGGAGCTTTTGGTGATTATAGATGCGCTAAAGCGTGCGTCTGCGTCGCGGATAACAGCGGTGATGCCGTATTATGGATATGCAAGGCAGGATAGACGTTCAAGATCCGCAAGAGTACCAATTAGTGCTAAATTAGTGGCTAAAATGATAGAGCAGGCAGGTGCCGGTAGGATTCTTACAGTAGACTTGCATGCTGATCAAATACAGGGTTTTTTTGATATCCCAGTAGATAATGTTTATGCTTCGCCAATACTGTTGGGTGACATTTGGAGAAAACAATATAAAGATTTAATTGTTGTGTCGCCAGATGTTGGTGGTGTTGTTAGGGCTAGGGCTCTAGCTAAGAGATTAAATGATGCTGATCTAGCAATCATAGATAAGCGTAGATTAAGGGCAAATGTTGCAGAGGTGATGCACATTATTGGTGATGTTGAAAATAGAACGTGTATTTTGATTGATGATATTGTCGATACTGCAGGAACGCTATGTACTGCAGCATCAGCATTAAAAAAGAAAGGTGCATTAAAGGTTGTGGCGTATTGTACGCATCCAGTTTTGTCTGGGTGTGCGATGGACAATTTGAATAAGTCCGAGCTTGATGAATTGGTTGTTACAGATACAATTCCATTGAGTTTAGAGGCTGCAAAATCAAAAAAAATTAGGCAGTTGACGGTAGCAGAAATGCTTGCTGAAACAATAAGAAGAATTTCTGTTGGGGAGTCAGTTAGTTCCCTTTATGTTGATTAAAAAGTGTAAAGTATTTTGGAGTTTTGGATGTTGAGTTTATTTGAGTTTGCTGCAGAGAGTAGAGTAGATGTGGGGACTGGTAAGTCGAGGCGGTTTCGTCGCGCTGGTCGCGTGCCTGCTGTGTTATATGGTGGTGGAAAGTCGCCTCTGTTGCTATCTTTGAATCATAATGAGGTGGTTAAGCGTCTTGAGCATGAGTCTGTGTACTCACATGTTTTAGATATTGTGGTTGATGGTTTGGCTGAAAAAGCTATTTTAAAGGCTGTTCAAAGAAACCCAGCTAAATTTCAGGTTTTGCATATGGATTTTTTGCGTGTAAGTGCGGGTGAGTTACTTCGTGCTAAGGTGCCATTGCATTTTATAAATGAATCTATCTCTGTTGGTGTTAAGAAGGGTGGCGTGGCAAATCATGTCTTGACCGAGGTTGAGGTGCAGTGTTTGCCTGGTGTGTTGCCAGACTTTATAGAGGTTGATTTGGTGAGTTTAGATGTTAATGAGACGTGTCATTTATCAGATCTTAAATTGCCAGACGGTGTGAAGATTATTGCTTTGTCCCAAGGTGAGGATCACGATTTATCTGTGGTATCGATTTTGCCATCAAAGTCTGGTGATGCAGGATAGGTTGGGGGTTTGAGTGATTAAATTGCTTGTTGGATTGGGAAATCCTGGTAAGCAGTACGATAAAACCCGGCACAATGTCGGGTTTTTATTTTTAGATAAATTGGTAGCGAGTTGTCGAGAAGATTGGTCTGATCAGGCAAAATTTCTGGGTTGTACTTCGGTTGTTAATATCAATAATAGAGATATTAGGTTATTAAAGCCGATGACGTATATGAATGAAAGTGGGCGTAGTGTTATTGCAGTCGTAAAGTATTTCAATATGTCAGTGGATGATGTCTTGGTTGTTCATGATGATTTGGAGTTGTGTGTTGGTGAGTGGAAGGTTAAGTATTCAGGTGGTCATGGAGGTCATAACGGCGTTAGAAGTATACAAGCCAACTTAGGCGGGGCTGATTTCCATAGGATCAGACTTGGAATAGGTAGACCGGCAGTTGGAAAGAGTGTAGCGGACTATGTTTTGTCTCAGTCTTCTAGCGATGAGTATGAAAAAATACAAGAAGCAATAGGTTTCTCGATAGCGCATGTTAGATCTATATTATAATTTATATTGACTAAATTTATAAATAATAGATAATGGAGTGCTAAGCTTAAATTAAGGAGGGGTTCCCGAGCGGCCAAAGGGATCAGACTGTAAATCTGCCGGCTCTGCCTTCGGAGGTTCGAATCCTCCCCCCTCCACCATATTTTAAACGCGGGTGTAGTTCAATGGTAGAACTCCAGCCTTCCAAGCTGATTGCGTGGGTTCGATTCCCATCACCCGCTCCAATTTTGGCTCATATAGCTCAGTAGGTAGAGCACTTCCTTGGTAAGGAAGAGGTCACCGGTTCAAATCCGGTTATGAGCTCCAAAATACATTATAAATTAAACTGTAGAAGCTTAAGCTTGATTAATGTTTGAATAGGTCAGTAGTTCAATTGGTAGAATAGCGGTCTCCAAAACCGCGGGTTGGGGGTTCGAGCCCCTCCTGGCCTGCCATTCAAATGTACATTCTAAATATCCTTGATTCCTATCGCATGAATAATAAATTAGATTCCTCTGTCTCAATTCTAGATATTGTTAAACAAACTACTTCAGTTTTTTTGGTGGTGCTGGGTATTTTCTTATTTTATTATTTCTCAGAATTCTTGTTAATTTATCGTGTATTAATGCTAATTGTTTTAGGTATTAGTGTTGTGGCAATAATGTTAACAACAGTTCTTGGTAAGAGTCTCTGGAGATTTTTTATAGAGTCAAGAAATGAAGTAAGAAAGGTTGTGTGGCCTACAAAAGATGAAACGATTCGCACTACACTTTTGGTTTTTGTGATGGTTTTTGTGGTTGGGTTGTGCCTGTGGTTGCTCGATGTGTTTTTATTGTGGTGTGTTCGTCAAATAACAGGGCAGGTTGGTTAGAATGGCATTACGTTGGTATGTGGTTCATGCTTATTCAAACTTTGAAAATAAAGTAAAGCAAAGTTTAGAAGAAAGAATTTGTCGAGAAGAATTGTCTCACTTATTTGGTAAAATACTTGTCCCAACAGAAGAGGTTGTTGAGATGAAGTTAGGGCAGCAAAGAAAAAGTGAAAGAAAGTTTTTTCCAGGATATGTGTTAGTTCAAATGGAATTGACGGATGAAACTTGGCATTTGGTTAAAGATATACCGAGAGTTTTAGGCTTTATTGGGGGGACATTAGAAAAGCCAGCTCCAATTTCTGAGCGTGAAGCTATGGCAATTTTAAATCGTGTAGAGGAAGGGGTAAATAAACCAAGGCCTAAGATTTTATTTGAAATTGGTGAAGTGTTAAGGGTTATTGATGGGCCATTTAAAGACTTTAATGGTGTTGTTGAAGAAGTTAACTATGAAAAAAATAAGTTAAAGATTTCGGTTTTGATTTTTGGTCGGTCAACAAGTGTAGAGTTAAGTTTCTATCAAGTTGAAAAGAATTAGTGTTACATAGTATTTAAATTTATTTAATCCTTGAGGTGTAGTCGAGGGTTTAACTGGGGAGCATTTATCTGCGCTAGTACCCGTTGAGGAGAGAAAATGGCAAAAAAAATAACAGCGTACATTAAGCTTCAGGTAAAAGCTGGAGAAGCAAATCCTAGTCCTCCAGTAGGTCCGGCTCTAGGGCAGCGTGGGGTTAATATAATGGAGTTTTGTAAGGCGTTTAATGCTAAAACCCAAGATGTTGAAAAAGGATTGCCATTGCCTGTGGTTATAACAGTGTATGCAGACAAAAGTTTTACATTTATTACAAAAACACCTCCAGCTTCAATTTTATTAAAAAAAGCAGCAGGAATAAAGAGTGGAAGTAGTAATCCAAACACCAAAAAAATTGGAACTGTTACTCGTGAGCAATTAGAAGATATTGCGAAAGTCAAAATGGAAGACTTAAATGCTGCTGATTTGGCCGCTGCTGTTAAAACTATAGCAGGCAGTGCTCGTAGTATGGGCTTAAATATTGAGGGACTATAATGGCTAAGTTATCTAAAAAAGAAAAACTAATAAAATCAAAAGTGCTAAAAACAAAGCAATATTCAGTTGTTGAGGCGGTTGAGTTGTTGAGAGAATTTGCGTCAGAAAAATTTCAAGAATCAATTGATGTAAGTGTGAACTTAGGTGTTGATCCAAGAAAGTCAGATCAGAATGTAAGAGGCGCAACGGTATTGCCAAACGGAACGGGTAAAAATGTAAGAGTTGCTGTTTTTGCTCAAGGGCCTAACGCAGATGCTGCAAAAGAAGCGGGTGCTGATATTGTTGGAATGGATGACTTAGCTGAAATGGTAAAAAAAGGTCAAATGGATTTTGATGTTGTAATTGCCTCGCCTGATGCAATGCGTGTTGTTGGTCAGTTAGGACAGATTTTGGGGCCAAGAGGGCTAATGCCAAATCCAAAAGTTGGTACTGTAACGCCTGATGTTGCAGGTGCGGTAAGAAATGCCAAGTCTGGACAAGTTAGATATAGAACGGATAAAGCTGGTATTATTCATTGTACGCTTGGTAAGGTGGCTTTTGAGTCGGTGGCTATTCAAGGTAATCTGGAAGCATTAATTGTAGATTTAAAAAGATTGAAGCCTACATCGTCAAAAGGCGTTTATATAAAAAAGATTACACTTTCATCAACTATGGGGCCAGGTTTATGGCTAGATGCTGGTAGCATAATCAGTTGATAAGGTAACGGCTTTGGGTTGTTGTAACTACAGCAGCCGTCAAAGACCGCAGGAGTATCTTTAAATAAAATCATGTTTCATATTGTTAATAATTAAAATTTAACAATATTTCATAGTTCACTATTAATTAATACTTAATATCCTGCGTAGACGAGCACTAAAACTAAAAAAGTTTTAGAGCCATTTGCCTCATAAATTTGAGGTATTAGTTTAAATTTGTATTTGTATTTGGAGGATTGTTGTGGCGCTAAATTTAGATGGAAAAAAATCTGTCGTTAAAGAAGTTGCTGCAATTGCTGCTAAAGCTCATTCTGCAATCGCGGCTGAATATCGTGGGTTAACAGTCACTGAGTTAACTAAGTTAAGAAAAACAGCTAGAGAAACAGGTGTTTATGTTCGGGTTGTTAAGAATACTTTAGCAAAAAAAGCAGTGATAGGTACAGAGTTTGAATGCATGCAAAGCGGGCTTGTAGGTCCGTTGCTTATGGCTTTTTCAATGGAAGATCCAGGTGCAGCTGCAAGACTTATTGGTAATTTTTCAAAAGATAATGATAAGTTGAAGCCAAAAGTAATTGCGTTGGGAGGACAGTTATTTGAACCTTCTGAGTTAAGTAAATTAGCTGAATTACCAACAAAAGATCAGGCTATTGCAATGCTAATGGGCGTAATGAAGGCTCCAATTGAGAAGTTTGTACGTACAGTTGCTGAGCCGCATTCAAAAATGGTTAGAACAGTTGCAGCAATTAGAGATCAAAAGCAAGCAGCTTAATTATTACATAAATTAAATATTTATAGAGGTTAAAAATGGCGATATCACAAGAAGAGATGCTTGAAGCTATATCAAACATGACTGTTATGGAAATTGTTGATTTAATTACAGCAATGGAAGAAAAGTTTGGTGTTTCAGCTGCTGCAGTAGCGGTAGCAGCGCCAGCAGCAGGGGGCGCTGTTGCTCCAGTAGTAGAGGAACAAACTGAGTTTGATGTCATCTTAACTGGTTTTGGTGAAAATAAAGTTTCAGTTATTAAAACAGTTAGAACAATCACTGGTCTTGGTTTAAAAGAAGCTAAAGATGCTGTTGAAGGCTTCCCAACAACTTTGAAAGAAGGTATTGCAAAAGCTGAAGCAGAAGCAATCAAAACACAATTATTAGAAGCTGGTGCGACAGTAGATATTAAATAATAGTAAATAATTACTGTTTTATCAAAGTAAGGCTGATGGAATAATCCATCAGCCTTTTGTTGTTTGCACAAAAAACCTACAGAAGTCACAATCAATGAAGAAAAAGTTTGGAAGCGATATGTCCTACTCTTTTACCGAAAAAAAACGTATTAGAAATAACTTTGGAAAAAGCAACGAAGTGCTAGATGTGCCTTATCTTTTAGCAACTCAAATAAATTCATATGCTAATTTTTTACAATCAGGGGTAATGTCTGAAGATAGGCAAAATATTGGATTGCATGCTGCTTTTTCTAGTGTCTTTCCAATTGAAAGTCATTCAGCATACGCCGAATTAAAATATGTGAATTACAGATTAGGAGAGCCTGTTTTTGATGTTCGTGAATGTCAGCAACGAGGAGCAACATTTGCAGCACCATTAAGAGTATTGGTTAGGCTCTTTATTTATGATAAAGAATTTCCAGCAAGTGCAAAAGTTCTTAAAGGTGAGATTAAAGAGCAAGAGGTCTATATGGGCGAGTTGCCCTTAATGACTGATAATGGAACCTTTGTAATTAATGGGACAGAGCGTGTGATTGTATCGCAATTGCATCGTTCTCCAGGTGTATTCTTTGATCATGATAAAGGGAAAACGCATTCTTCAGGGAAGTTATTGTTTAATGCGCGAGTAATTCCTTATCGAGGTTCATGGCTGGATTTTGAGTTTGATCATAAAGATTGTGTTTATGTGAGAATAGATAGACGAAGAAAAATACCTGCGACTATTTTATTAAGAGCACTTGGCTATAATAATGAACAAATTATTAATATTTTCTTTGAGAAAAATGAGTTTTCATTAAGCAACGGCGATTGTTTTTTTCATATTATTCCAGAAAGAATGCGTGGTGAAATTGCAGCTTTCAATATTAGTAATGAAGGAAAGGTAATCGTTGAAGAAGGTCGACGTATAACTCAAAAACATATTAGAGATATCGGTAAATCAGGGGTAAGTAAGGTTGTCGTCCCTAAGGAATATCTAATAGGAAAAATTCTTGCTGATAATATAGTTAATCCAGCAACGGGTGAAATTATTGCAAATGTAAATGACATTATTACTGATGTACTTTTTGATCAATGTGTTGACTTGCAAATTAATAAGATTTTTACACTTTTTGTTAATGATTTAGATCGCGGGGCTTACATTAGTATCGCAATGCGGCAAGACGTGACTACGAATCAACTAGAAGCTCTTGTTGAAATTTATCGTATGATGAGGCCAGGAGAGCCGCCAACTAAAGAATCAGCTGAAAACCTCTTTCAGAATTTATTTTTCACAGATGAAAGATACGATCTCTCAATAGTTGGAAGAATGAAGTTTAATAGACGATTAGGTAGAGTTGAAACTGAAGGTAGTGGAACATTAACAAAAGAAGACATAATCGATGTTTTAAAAGAATTAATCAGCATCAGGAATGGCAATGGTACTGTTGATGATATTGATCATTTAGGCAATAGACGTGTTCGTTCAGTTGGCGAAATGATTGAAAATCAATTCCGTGTTGGACTAGTTAGAGTCGAAAGAGCTGTCAAGGAAAGATTAACATTAGCTGATTCAGATGGCTTGATGCCTCAAGAAATCATAAATGCAAAGCCTGTGTCTGCAGCAGTTAAAGAGTTTTTTAGTTCAAGTCAGCTATCACAGTTTATGGATCAAAATAATCCATTATCACAAGTCACTCATAAAAGAAGGGTTTCTGCATTAGGTCCAGGCGGATTAGCAAGAGAGCGAGCAGGTTTTGAAGTGCGAGATGTTCATGCAACGCATTACGGTCGAGTCTGTCCAATTGAAACACCTGAGGGTCCAAATATTGGTTTGATAAATTCCTTATCAGTTTATGCTAGAACAAACCATTATGGATTTTTAGAAACACCTTATAGAAAAGTTATTAATAGTTTTGTAACTGATCAAGTTGACTATTTATCGGCAATAGAAGAAGGTGAGTTTGTCATTGCGCAGGCAAGTGTTGCGGTAGATGAGCATGGTAAATTAGTTGATGGTTTAGTTTCGTGTCGTTATAAAGATGAATTTGCCCTGGCAATGTCTGACACAGTTCAATATATGGATGTTTCATCAAAACAAATTGTTTCGGTTGCGGCATCAATCATACCGTTTTTAGAGCATGATGATGCGAATAGAGCATTAATGGGGTCGAATATGCAGCGCCAGGCAGTACCAACATTGAGAGCTGAAAAGCCTCTTGTAGGCACTGGAATGGAAAGAACGGTAGCAAAAGATTCTGGGGTAACTGTTGTAGCAATGCGTGGTGGTAAAGTTGAAGAGGTTGATGCGGCAAGAATCGTTGTTCGTGTAAACGATACAGAGACAACAACTGGTTCCTCGGGTGTAGATATTTATAACTTAATCAAATACACGCGTTCAAATCAAAATACCTGCATTAATCAAAAGCCCTTGGTAAAGCCAGGAGACTATGTCGCGGCAGGAGATATAATGGCTGATGGCCCATCCACGGATATGGGTGAACTAGCATTAGGTCAAAATATGTTAGTAGCATTTATGCCATGGAATGGTTACAACTTCGAGGATTCTATATTAGTATCAGAGCGCGTTGTTAAAGAAGATCGATTTACAACCATTCATATAGAAGAAAAAACGTGTGTAGCTAGGGATACTAAGCATAGTCCAGAAGAGATTACGGCTGACATACCCAATGTAAGTGAAGAAGCATTGGCAAAGTTAGATGAGTCTGGCATTGTTTATGTTGGAGCAGAGGTCAAGGGGGGGGACATTTTGGTTGGTAAAGTAACCCCGAAAGGAGAAACACAGTTAACACCAGAAGAAAAATTATTAAGAGCAATTTTTGGTGAAAAGGCAGCAGATGTGAAAGATACGTCATTACGTGTACCAGGAAGTATTGAAGGTACAGTAATAGATGTTCAGGTTTTTACGCGGGATGGCGTGAAAAAAGACAAAAGAGCTTTAGATATTGAGAAAGAACAAATAAGAAAATATAGAAAGGATTTAGATGATCAATTAAAAATTCTTGAGCATGATATTTTTATGCGTGTAGCTAAAATGATAATGAACAAGGTAGTTTTATCAGGCCCAGGTCAAATTGACTCAAGTGCAGAAGTTACTCAGGCATATTTAGATAGCATCAAGAGTTCTGAATGGTTGAAGATAAAATTGAAAGATGAGGATTTAAATTACCAATTAGAATTAGTTACAGCTCAAATAGAGAATCAAAGAAAAGATTTTGAAGAAAAATTTGACATAAAACGTAAAAAAATAACTATGGGTGATGATTTAGCTCCTGGGGTTCTAAAAATGGTTAAAGTTTATTTAGCTGTTAAAAGAAGAATTCAGCCTGGAGATAAAATGGCAGGTCGTCATGGAAACAAAGGTGTGATCTCAATGATCAGACCCATTGAAGACATGCCTTATACAGCAGATGGTAACCCTGTGGATATCGTTTTGAATCCTTTAGGAGTTCCATCAAGAATGAATGTCGGTCAGGTTTTAGAAACTCATTTAGGATGGGCAGCAAAAGGGCTAGGGATTAAAATAGGAAAAATGCTCGAAGCTAAAGCAAAGATTCAAGAAATTCGAGATTATCTTGACAAAATATACAATAGTAGTGGACGTAAAGAAGATTTAAATTCCTTTTCAGATAAAGAAATCTTGGAATTAGCTGCGAATTTAATAGGTGGAGTTCCAATGGCTTCTCCTGTTTTTGATGGTGCAAGTGAAGATGATATTAAGACTATGCTTAAATTAGCTGATTTACCTGAGCATGGGCAGACAGTTTTATATGATGGTTTAACAGGCGAGCCGTTTGAGCGTGAAGTAACTGTAGGATATATGTATATGCTTAAATTAAATCATCTTGTTGATGACAAAATGCATGCGCGATCAACAGGTCCATATAGTTTGGTAACACAGCAACCTTTAGGTGGAAAAGCTCAATTTGGCGGACAACGCTTTGGCGAAATGGAGGTCTGGGCATTGGAGGCTTATGGGGCGGCTTATACGCTTCAAGAAATGTTAACAGTGAAGTCAGATGACGTTGCGGGTAGAACACGAATGTATAAAAATATTGTTGATGGTGATCATAAAATGGAGGCAGGTATGCCAGAATCCTTTAATGTTTTGATAAAAGAAATTCGTTCATTAGCAGTGAATATAGAATTAAAGCGCGAATAAATCTAAATTAATAACATTTATAAACAATAAGTTCCATGCGAATGTAAGAGGAAAGGCTTTTGAAAGATTTGATGAATTTTCTAAAAAGGCAAGGTCGTTCAGATGACTTTGATGGCATAAGTATAGGTCTTGCTTCACCTGATATGATCCGCTCATGGTCATACGGTGAAGTCAAAAAACCTGAGACGATCAACTACCGTACTTTTAAGCCGGAAAGGGATGGTTTGTTTTGTGCAAAGATTTTTGGGCCAGTAAGCGATTACGAGTGCCTCTGTGGAAAGTATAAAAGGTTAAAGCATCGTGGGGTAATTTGTGAAAAGTGTGGTGTAGAAGTAACTCTTTCTAAAGTAAGGCGAGAGCGTATGGGGCATATTGATTTAGCAAGTCCCGTTGCTCACATTTGGTTTTTAAAATCATTACCATCTAGAATTGCCTTGTTGTTAGATATGACATTACGCGAAATCGAAAGAGTTCTTTATTTCGAATCATTTGTTATTTTAGATCCAGGTATGACCCCATTAGAAAAAGGGCATTTATTGACTGATGATGAATATTTAGATGCAGTTGATGCTTATGGCGATGATTTCATAGCTAAAATGGGTGCTGAGGCAATTTATGATTTATTAAAGTCAATTAATTTAAAGGAACAGGTTGATATTTTAAGAGAAGAAATAAACTCCACTAGTTCAGAGACAAAAATTAAAAAATTTGCTAAACGCTTAAAGGTAATGGATGCATTGTTGAGTTCAAAAAATCGTCCTGAATGGATGATTTTACAGGTACTGCCTGTATTGCCTCCTGAATTACGTCCGTTGGTACCATTAGATGGTGGACGATTTGCAACATCTGATTTAAATGATTTATATCGTCGAGTAATAAATCGTAATAATCGCTTAAATAGATTACTTGATTTAAATGCTCCTGACATTATTGTGCGTAATGAAAAGCGAATGCTCCAAGAGTCCGTTGATGCCTTGCTAGACAATGGTAGAAGAGGGAGAGCAATAACTGGTACTAATAGAAGACCTTTAAAGTCCTTAGCTGACATGATTAAAGGTAAGCAAGGAAGATTTAGACAAAACCTTTTAGGTAAACGAGTTGATTATTCTGGACGATCAGTAATTGTTGTAGGGCCATCGTTAAGGTTGCATCAGTGCGGATTGCCTAAAAAGATGGCATTAGAATTATTTAAACCATTTATTTTTAGTAAGTTACAGTTTAGAGGTCTGGCAACAACCATTAAAGCAGCTAAGAAAATGGTCGAGCGTGAAGGTACCGAAGTTTGGGATATTTTAGAGGAAGTTATACGTGAGCATCCCATATTATTAAATCGTGCGCCTACGCTTCACAGATTAGGGATTCAAGCATTTGAACCGATTTTAATTGAAGGTAAAGCAATACAGTTACACCCATTAGTCTGTAGTGCATTCAATGCAGATTTTGATGGCGATCAAATGGCAGTACATATTCCTTTATCAATTGAGGCTCAATTAGAAGCAAGAACTTTAATGATGGCGACTAATAATATTTTATCGCCAGCTAATGGAGAGCCCGTAATAAATCCATCTCAAGATGTTGTATTGGGATTGTATTATATGAGCAGGGAAAAAATTAACGCCAAAGGAAGTGTTAATGAAAATGCAAATGAAATAATTGATGGAAGTGATGGCACAGGCATGACTGGAAGGTATGGATCAGTTGCCGAAGTTCATAAAGCGTTGGCCGACAAATCAGTAGAGATTCAATCAAAGATAGAGTTAAGAATTACAGAAATGGTTGATGATGGCTTGGGTGTGTTAATTCCCAAAACACATCGAGTTATTACAACAGTCGGTAGAGCTTTAATATGGGAGGTTGTTCCTGACAGAATGCCTTTTGAAAGAGTTAATTGTGATATGACGAAAAAAAATATATCACGTTTAATTAATTATAGTTATCGTCATTTAGGTAACAAGGATACTGTTGTTTTAGCTGATCAGATTATGTACTTAGGATTTAGATACGCCACAATATCAGGTGTATCTTTTGGGATTGAGGATATGGTTATACCTGCAAAGAAAATAGACATAATTACTGCTGCTGAAGGAGAGGTTAAAGAAATCCAGAGTCAATATGCGTCTGGATTAGTTACTGATGGTGAGCGCTATAATAAAGTAGTTGATATTTGGTCACATGCTAATGATCAAGTTGCTAAAGTAATGATGGATGGTTTAGGTGAAGAAGAGGTAATGGATAAGGATGGTAAGTTAGTTAAGCAGAAATCTTTTAATTCAATTTTTATGATGGCAGAATCTGGTGCGCGCGGTTCTGCTGCTCAAATTAGGCAATTAGCTGGAATGAGAGGATTAATGGCGAAGCCAGATGGTTCAATTATTGAGACACCTATAACTGCTAACTTTAGAGAAGGTCTAGATGTTTTACAATACTTTATTTCTACTCATGGCGCTCGAAAAGGACTTGCTGATACGGCATTAAAGACTGCAAACTCAGGTTATTTAACACGAAGATTAGTTGATGTAGCTCAGGATTTAGTAATCACTGGGGATGATTGTGGAACAACAAGCGGCTTAGTAATGACCCCTATTATTGAGGGGGGTGATGTTGTTGAGCCATTATCAGAAAGGGTGTTAGGACGAGTAGCAGCAAGCGATATCTATGATCCCGCAGGTGAAAATTTAATTGTTAAGGCCGGTACACTTTTGGATGAGCATTGGGTATCTGTCTTAGATGAAAACAGTGTTGATCAAATTATAGTAAGGTCAATTATAACTTGTGAAAATAGGCATGGTGTTTGTGTTCTTTGTTATGGACGAGATTTAGGACGCGGGCATATCGTAAATATTGGTGAGGCTGTAGGAGTTATTGCTGCTCAGTCAATTGGTGAGCCAGGAACACAGTTGACCATGAGAACATTTCATATTGGGGGAGCCGCTTCACGTTCTGCAGCAATTAGTAATGTACAAGTTAAATCATCTGGATTAATTAGGCTGAGTAATTTGAAATCTGTTACCAATCGTGAGGGGTATCTTGTAGCCGTTTCAAGATCAGGCGAAGTGGGTGTTGTTGATGAATATGGGCGTGAAAGAGAGCGGTATAAAATACCTTATGGTGCTGTTTTGTCAGTCCAAGAGGGGGGTAAAGTTAATGCAGGGGATATTATCGTTACATGGGATCCATTCACGCATCCTGTAATAACAGAAGTTGATGGGGTTGTAGAATTAGTTCATTTTGTTGATGGTATCACTGTACAAAAACAATCTGATGAAGTAACGGGGTTAAGTTCTTTGGTTGTCATCGATCCAAAGCAGCGTGGTTCTGCAGGTAAAGAGTTAAGGCCGATGGTAAGATTATTAACGCAATCTGGTGATGGGATTTATTTACCAGGTACGGAAATACCGGCGCAGTACTTTCTACCCGCAGGAGCAATTGCAGGGATTAAGGACGGGGGAGAGGTAAAGGTTGGAGATGTTCTAGCAAGAATTCCACAAGAATCAAGTAAAACAAGAGATATTACAGGAGGTCTACCTCGTGTAGCAGACTTGTTTGAGGCAAGAAAAACAAAAGATCCTGCAATTCTTGCTGAAATCAGTGGAACAATTTCTTTTGGTAAGGAAACCAAAGGTAAGCAGCGTGTGATTATTACTGATAATCAGGGTGGGCAAATTGAAACATTAATACCAAAATGGCGTCATGTGACGGTTTTTGAAGGTGAGTATGTTGAAAAAGGTGAGACTATAGCGGAAGGTGAGCTCACACCGCACGATATTTTACGCTTGCGAGGTATTGAAGAGTTAGCAAATTATTTAGTAAAAGAAATTCAAGATGTTTATCGACTGCAGGGAGTTAAGATTAATGACAAGCATATTGAAGCAATTATTAGACAAATGTTGCGCAAAGTTGAAATTACAGCGGGCGGTGATACAGCTTTTTTAAAGGGTGAGCAAATAGAAAGAGCGGCAATGAGGGAAGAAAATGATAGGATGGTGACTGATGGGAAAATTCCTGCTAGTTATGAATCAATATTATTAGGTATTACCAAAGCATCCTTGGCAACAGAGTCATTTATTTCTGCAGCATCTTTTCAGGAAACTACCCGAGTATTGACAGATGCTGCTGTCAGAGGCTTAAGTGATAGTTTATTGGGTTTAAAAGAGAATGTTATTGTTGGTAGATTAATACCTGCTGGGACTGGTTTAGCATATCACGAGAATAGAAAGAAAAAATTTGAAAGCGATTGTATTGAAGATAAAGTGCAGAACCTGCTAGATACTGAAGAAGCTCTCAAGCAAGCGCTTAATATATAATTTATTCTTGATTTAGAATATTTCAATATGTATAATTATCGGCTTACATTTAAATTATGTTATTAAATAATTATTGGCAATAACCCTTAATGGGTGTGGAGTAGTAATGGTTACAGTTAATCAGTTGGTGAGAAAACCAAGGGTTAAAAGAATGGAAAAAAGTAATGTTCCTGCGTTGGAAGCATGTCCGCAGCGTAGGGGTGTTTGTACTCGTGTTTATACAACTACCCCAAAAAAACCAAATTCCGCTCTAAGAAAAGTAGCTAGGGTTAGGTTAACAAATGGCTCTGAAGTTAGTAGTTATATCGGCGGTGAAGGACATAACTTGCAAGAGCATTCTGTAGTCTTGATTCGTGGGGGGCGTGTAAAGGATTTGCCAGGGGTTAGGTATCACGTTGTTCGTGGTAGCTTAGATGCTTCTGGTGTAAATAATAGGAAGTGTGGACGTTCTAAGTATGGGACTAAAAAGCCTAAAAATTAAGTTATGGTTGGTGATAAATGTCGAGAAGAAGAGTAGCAGCTAAAAGAGAAATTATACCTGATCCTAGATTTGGTAGTGTAATGCTAACTAAGTTCATGAATATGATTATGGAAAGCGGTAAAAAATCAGTTGCAGAGGGAATTGTATATGGTGCGTTAGAGGTTATTTCAAGTAAAGGTCATGAAGAGCCTTTGGATGTTTTAACTAGAGCTTTGGAGAATATACAGCCGAGAGTTGAGGTTAAGTCTAGGCGTGTTGGCGGCGCAACATATCAAGTTCCAGTTGAGGTTAGGCCTTCAAGAAGATCTGCGCTGGCGATGAGGTGGATGATAGACGCTTCAAGAAAAAGAAATGAAAGAACTATGGCTGGTAAGTTGGCTGGTGAGTTGATGGATGCCTTTGATAATAAAGGTGCAGCGGCTAAAAAGCGTGAAGATACTCACAGAATGGCTGAGGCAAATAAAGCATTCTCTCATTATAGGTTTTAAGTTTCAGGTTTAAATAAGTGGGTAGGTTAACTGATATAAAATTTTATCGAAATATGGGTATTATGGCTCATATCGATGCAGGAAAAACTACTACTACTGAACGTATTCTATTTTATACAGGTGTATCGCACAGGATTGGTGAGGTGCATGATGGTTCTGCTGTTATGGATTGGATGGAGCAGGAGCAGGAGCGTGGTATAACTATAACATCGGCTGCCACTACATGTTTTTGGTCTGGGATGCTAGACAACTTAGGGTCTCATCGGATAAATATTATTGATACGCCGGGTCATGTTGATTTTACAATTGAAGTTGAGCGGTCTTTGCGAGTTTTAGATGGCGCTTGTGCTGTTTTTTGTGCTGTAGGTGGTGTTGAGCCACAGTCTGAAACAGTTTGGGCTCAAGCAAATAAGCATAAAGTACCTAGAATTATTTACATCAATAAGATGGATAGGGTAGGTGCTAACTTTTTTCGTGTTGTAGATGATATAAAAGCTAAGTTTGGAGCTAACGCTGTTCCAATGCAGCTTCCAATAGGAGCTGAAAATAATTTTGTTGGTGTGGTAGATTTAATTGGATTTAAGGCGATTTATTGGGATTCTGATGATTTTGGTGTGGGCTTCAAGATTGAAGTAATTCCAAATAATATGTTGGTTGAATGTACCTGTCTTCGTAACAATATTGTCGAACTTTCAGCTGAAGCATGCGATGAATATTTAGATTTATATATTCAAGGTCTTTTGTTGACAAATGAGCAAGTTATAGAAGGTATTCGAAGGCGAACATTAAATAATGAGGTTTTTCCTGTTTTTTGTGGCTCTGCTTTTAAAAATAAAGGAGTTCAATCGTTATTAGATGGTATTGTTAGCTATCTTCCATCGCCTGTTGATAGGTTGCCTTTGTTGTGTAGTGTTGAAAACAAAAGTGAGTGCATTTCGATGGAGTGTGATGCTCTTCCTTTTGTGGCTTTAGTTTTTAAAATTGCATCAGACCCTTTTATGGGTGTCATATCATATATAAGAATATATTCAGGCACATTAATATCTGGTGGTGTTGTCAAAAACGCAACAAAAAATAAAAAAGAAAGAATCAGTAAAATTGTCCAGATGCATTCAAATTCAAGAGAAGAAGTTAGTGCTGTTTATGCTGGTGATATTTGTGCTGTGATTGGATTGAAAATAGTTTCAACAGGTGACACATTATGTGACTTAGATTCCTTGGTTGAATTAGAAAAAATTGATTTTCCTCTTTCGGTTATTTCAATTGCGATAGAAGCAAAAAACAAGCATGATCAAGAAAAGTTGATGGGAGTGCTGGCAAGATTAGAAATGGAAGATCCTAGTTTTAATGTTGGTATTGATAATGAATCAGGTCAATTAATAATATCTGGGATGGGTGAGCTTCATCTTGAAATAATTGTAGAAAGAATTAGAAGAGAGTTTAGTGTTGATTTGTCCATTGGTAAGCCTAAAGTTGCTTATAGGGAGTCAATAAAAAAAGAAGTTGTTAGGGATGAGGTTGTAGAAAGATCGCTTAATGGCAAGGCTCAATATGCACATGTTATATTAAAAGTTGAGCCAAATGATCAAGGGGCTGGTAATCTTTTTCTATGTGATTTAAGCCCAGATAAAATAAAAAAAGACTTTATAAGTGCGGTGGAGGAAGGAGTTCTTGAGCAATTTAAATGTGGAGTTCTTGTAGGTTATCAAATTATTGATACAAAAGTAACATTAATAGGTGGTTCATACCATGAAGTAGATTCAAATGAAATGGCATTTAAATTTGCTAGTTCAAGATGTTTCAGGGAGGCTTTAATTTGTGCTTCCCCTTATCTCTTAGAACCCATTATGAAGGTAGAGGTGAGGTTGCCTGAAGAGTCTGTGGGTTTTGTTGTTGGAGATATTAATAAGCGTAGAGGTATAGTAAAAAAATTGGAAGATATATCTTATGGAAAATTAATCAGTTGCGATGTTCCTCTTTCTGAAATGTTTGGTTACTCTACTGATTTACGATCAATAAGTCAGGGGCGTGCTTCTTATAGTATGATCTTTGAAAGATACGGTGAGGTTCCGGCGTTTACAATGGAATCTATTATTAAAAAATCTTAGTAAATAAAAAGGTAATAAATAATGGCTAAAGAAAAATTTTCACGCAATAAGCCTCATGTAAACGTTGGCACAATTGGGCATGTTGATCATGGTAAAACAACGTTAACAGCTGCTTTAACTAAAGTTATGGCTGAATTGCAAGGTGGTGAAGTAAAGGCGTTTGATCAAATTGATAATGCGCCAGAAGAAAGAGCAAGAGGGATTACAATTGCTACTTCGCATGTTGAGTATGAATCAGCTGCTAGACATTATGCTCATGTTGATTGTCCTGGTCATGCTGATTATGTAAAAAATATGATTACTGGTGCTGCGCAAATGGATGGAGCTATTTTAGTTTGTTCAGCCGCAGATGGTCCAATGCCGCAAACTCGCGAGCATATCCTTTTGTCAAGGCAAGTTGGTGTTCCATATATAGTAGTTTTTTTAAATAAAGCAGATATGGTTGATGATGAGGAGTTAATTGAATTAGTTGAAATGGAGATTCGTGAATTATTGGATTTATATGAATTTCCTGGTGATGATACCCCAATTATTAAAGGTTCTGCATTATTAGCATTAAACGGTGATACAAGTGATATAGGCGTGCCTTCAGTTGTTAGGTTGGTTGAAGCATTAGATTCTTATATACCGCTGCCTGAAAGAGCTGTTGATGGTGCTTTCTTAATGCCAATTGAAGATGTGTTCTCTATTTCAGGTCGTGGTACGGTAGTTACTGGCAGGATTGAGCGTGGTGTAATTAAAGTTGGACAAGAAGTTGAGATAGTTGGAATTAGACCTACCGTTACAACTACTGTAACTGGTGTTGAAATGTTTCGTAAGCTGCTTGATCAAGGAGAAGCAGGTGATAACGTAGGTTTATTATTACGTGGTACTAAGCGTGATGATGTGGAGCGAGGTCAGGTTTTGGCTCATAAAGGAACTATCAAGCCTCATGCTCATTTTAATGCAGAAATTTATGTTTTATCAAAAGAAGAGGGTGGACGACATACCCCATTTTTTGATGGTTATCGCCCGCAATTTTATTTTAGAACTACAGATGTAACAGGTGCAGTAAAGTTACCAGACGGTGTTGAGATGGTTATGCCTGGTGATAATATTTCTGTAACAGTTAAATTAATTTCACCAATTGCAATGGAAGATGGTTTGCGTTTTGCAATACGTGAGGGTGGTCGTACAGTTGGTGCAGGTGTAGTTGCTTCAATAATTGAGTGATAATTATGTCTAATCAAACAATAAGAATACGTCTTAAATCATTTGATCATCGCTTAATTGATCAATCAGCAGGTGAAATAGTTGAGACAGCAAAGAGGACAGGTGCTCATGTTAAAGGTCCTATCCCATTACCAACAAAAAAAGAAAGATTTACCGTGCTTATTTCACCGCATGTGAATAAGGATGCTAGAGATCAGTACGAATTAAGAACTTATAAAAGGTTGTTGGACATAGTTGAGCCTACAGATAAAACAGTAGATGCTTTAATGAAACTAGATCTTGCGGCTGGTGTAGATGTACAGATCAAGTTAAATTAATTAATAAAGGCTCAATAAGTATGTCAATAGGTTTGGTTGGACAAAAATGTGGTATGACAAGAATATTTGATGATAATGGTATTTCAGTTCCCGTAACTGTAATCAAAGTTGAAGCAAATAGAATTGTTCAAATTAAAAATAAAGAAATTGATGGCTATAATTCAATTCAAATAACGACTGGCTTTAAGAGGGCAGGTAGCATCAATAAGCCAATGCTTGGTCATTTTGCTTCCGCAAATGTAGAAGCTGGTCGTGGTCTGTGGGAATTTAGAATTAATGATGAAGAGTTAAATCAATTTAAGGTTGGTGAATCTGTATCCATGGATATATTTTCAGAAGGTCAAAAAGTTGATGTTCGCTCTAAAACAATTGGTAAAGGATTTGCCGGTGGTATAAAACGACATCACTTCCATATGCAAGACGCAACTCATGGTAATTCCCGTTCACATAGAGTTCTTGGGTCTATTGGAATGTGTCAGACCCCTGGAAGAGTATTTAAAGGGAAAAAAATGGAAGGGCATTTAGGTAACGCAAATAGAACAATTCAAAATTTAGTAATTAAATCCATAGATCAGGATAAAAATATAATTTTAGTTAAAGGTTCTGTGCCAGGATCAAAAGGAAGTGATGTTGTTATAACACCAGCTGTTAAAAAAAAATTGAAGGCAAGTAAATGAGTGTTAGTTTAATAAATTTTGACAATGAAGAATTAAGTAAAAGTAAATTGCTGAATACTACTCTTTTTGATTGTGACTATAATGGTGATTTAGTTCATCAATTAGTAGTTAAATATTTAGCAAACGGAAAAACTGGTACTAAAGCACAAAAAACAAGGTCAGAAGTAAGTGGTGGTGGTATGAAGCCATGGCGGCAAAAAGGAACTGGAAGAGCTAGGTCTGGTTCTTCAAGAAGTCCAATTTGGCGAGGCGGTGGTGTAAATTTTGCAGCTAAACCCGGTATATTTACACAAAAACTCAATAAAAAAATGTACAAATTAGCTATTAGAACAATTTTTTCTGAGCTAATTCGTCAAAATAGAGTCTTATGTACAGCCGATATTTTTTTGGAAACAAGTAAAACAAAAGACTTATTAAAAAATCTTGGTGATGCCGCAAAGGAAAAGCTTTTAATAATCGTAGATAAAATTGATATTAATTTAGCCTTGGCATCAAGAAATCTAATATCGCTCGAGGTAATCGAAGCTACTAATTTAAACCCAGTTTATTTGGTTTCATATGAAAATATTGTTATTACCGATAGTGCATTGGGTAAACTAAAGGACATTTTAGTATGATTTTAAATGAATATAAACTAGCTAATGTTATCGATAAGCCAATTATTTCTGAAAAGAGTTCAAAGTTAGCTGATTTTCAAAATACTTTTGTATTTAAAGTTAATATCGATGCTAATAAAATTGAAATTAAACAAGCCGTAGAGATAATGTTCGCTGTAGAGGTCGCTTCGGTTAATATCTTAAACCAAGAAGGAAAAAGTAAGCGCTTTGGACGTTCTTTAGGTAAAAGATCTGATTGGAAAAAGGCTTATGTTAAGCTTAAAGCTGGAAGTGAAATTGATTTCTCTGTAGCGTGATAAAAATAATTAAATCGGATATAAAATGTCAATTGTAAAATCAAAGCCTACATCACCCGGTAAAAGATTTGTAATAAGTATCAAATCTGATGATTTGTATAAAGGCCGTCCTTTCGCACCATTATTAGAAAAAAATAGTAAAACTGGTGGTAGAAATAACCAAGGTCGGATTACCACGCGGCATATTGGTGGAGGTCATAAAAAACAATATCGAATTATAGACTTCAAAAGAAATAAAAGTGATATTGCTGGTAAGATAGAGCGTTTAGAGTACGATCCAAATAGAACTGCTAACATAGCGCTGGTTCTTTATGAAGATGGTGAAAGACGTTATATTGTTGCTCCAAAAGGTTTAGAGGTAGGTCAGCGTATTATTTCATCCGATAATGTCCCTGTTAAGTTGGGTAATTGTATGCCTTTAAGAAATATTCCTTTAGGTACTACTTTACATTGTGTAGAGTTGAAGCCTGGTAAAGGCGCTCAAATAGCTAGAAGCGCAGGTACATCAGTCCAGCTTTTAGCTAAAGAAGGAGCGCATGCAACTATAAGAATGAGATCTGGTGAAATTAGAAAAATTCTATCAGATTGTAAGGCTGTAATTGGTGAGGTTTCTAATTCTGAACATAATTTGATTTCTCTAGGTAAGGCTGGTGCTAAGCGTTGGCGCGGTGTAAGGCCTACTGTTCGTGGTGTTGTTATGAATCCTGTTGATCATCCTCATGGTGGTGGAGAGGGTAGAACTTCTGGCGGTCGTCATCCAGTGACGCCATGGGGTAAGCCAACTAAAGGTTATAAAACAAGAAAAAACAAAAGAACTGATAATATGATAGTTAGAAAAAGAAACCAAAAATAGTAAGGATTAAAGATGCCTCGTTCTATAAAAAAAGGTCCATTTATTGATCATCATTTGCTTAAAAAAATTGATGATGCACGAGTTAATAATACAAAAAAACCTATTAAAACTTGGTCAAGAAGATCAATGATAATTCCTGACATGTTAGGTCTGACAATTGCTATCCATAATGGCCATTTACATATTCCTGTACTTATTTCAGAAAACATGATTGGGCACAAATTAGGTGAATTTTCCCCTACACGGACTTATAAAGGTCATGTCATTGATAAAAAATCTAAATAGGAACGATATGGAAACAATTGCAAGATTAAAAAATGCACCATTATCTGCACAAAAAGCTAGGTTAGTTAGTGATCAAATCCGTGGTGTAGAAGTTAATAAAGCCTTAGATATTTTAAAATTTAGTTCAAAATCTGCCGCTAAAATTATAGTAAAAATTTTAGAATCAGCTATTGCTAATGCTGAGAATAATGACGGTTTGGATGTTGATGAGCTAAAAGTTTCTACAATATTTGTTGATGAAGGTGCTACTCTAAAGCGTTTTAAGGCTAGAGCAAAAGGCCGAGCAAATCATATTTTAAAAAGAACGTGTCACATCACGTTAAAAGTATCTGAGATAAATAGAGGCTAATAATGGGACAAAAAGTTCATCCAATTGGAATACGCTTAGGCATTACAAAAGATTGGAATTCAAGGTGGTATGCTAATTCAAAAGATTTTCCATTGTATTTGCATCAAGATTTAAAAGTAAGAGAGTTTATCAAAAAAAAGCTTTCGCAGGCTTCTGTAAGTCATATTCAAATTAATAGACCTGCAAATAACGCTCATATAACAATACACACCGCAAGGCCTGGAATTGTTATCGGCAAAAAAGGTGAAGATATTGAATTATTAAAAAATGAACTTTCCAAGTTATTGGGTATTTCTGTACAGCTAAATGTAGAAGAGATACGTAAGCCTGAATTAGATGCTTATTTAGTTGCTGAAAGTATTGCTCAACAATTAGAAAAACGAATTATGTATCGTAGAGCAATGAAAAGAGCCGTTACAAACACTATGAGACTTGGTGCAGAAGGTATCAAGGTTACTATTGGTGGTAGATTAAATGGTGCAGAAATAGCTAGAAGTGAATGGTATAGAGAGGGCAGAGTCCCATTACATACATTAAGAGCTGATATCGATTATGCAACAGCTGAAGCAAATACTACATACGGGATTATTGGAATCAAGGTCTGGATCTTCAAAGGTGAAGTATTTGAAGATAATTTCAGAAACAAAGCATCAAATATTGAAGTGCAGTAATAATACGGTAATTAATTATGTTACAACCTAAAAGAACAAAATTTAGAAAACAGCATAAAGGAAGAAATAACGGAATCGCTGTAAGAGGTTCTTCTGTTAGTTTTGGTGAATATGGACTTAAATCCATAAGTCGAGGTCGGCTTACTGCAAGGCAGATTGAGTCAGCTAGAAGAACTATATCTCGTCATGTAAAAAGAGGTGGCAAAATATGGATTAGAATTTTTCCTGACAAACCAATAACTAAAAAGCCTTTAGAAGTAAGGATGGGTAAGGGTAAAGGAAGTGTTGAGCTCTGGGTTGCGCAGATAAGGCCTGGAACAATGTTATATGAAATACAGGGAGTTACTGAAGAGTTAGCTCGTGAGGCTTTTTGTCTGGCTGCTGCAAAATTACCACTAAAAACTCTCTTTACTAAAAGGACAATAATGTGATGAAAACTTCAGATTTACAAACAAAAACTCATGAAGAGTTAAGATCCTTGCTAGTAGTCTTATCAAAAGAAAGTTTTAATTTGAAAATGCAAAAAGCAACAAATCAATTGACGTCCACGCATCAAATTCGAATAGTAAAGAAAAATATAGCGAGAGTTCTATTTGTTATTGGTGAGAAAGAAAGAGTAAATTATGTCTGAAAAATCAAATGGCACTAGGTGTGTATTAGGTAAGGTAGTAAGTAATAAAATGGATAAATCTATTACTGTACTTGTGGAAAGAGTTGTAAAACATCCTGTATATGGAAAATATATTAGAAGATCGACTAAAATGATGGCTCATGATGAAAACAATCAGTGCAACGAGGGTGATATAGTTACTATTACTTCTTGTAGGCCAATGTCGAAATTTAAATCATTTGTTTTAGTAGAAATTATTGATTCTTCTTCAAAATAAAACTTCATAATATAGAGGATGTCAATATGATTCAAATGCAAACTAATTTAGATGTAGCGGATAATAGTGGTGCTAAGCGAGTAATGTGTATCAAGGTGCTAGGTGGGTCTCATAGAAGATATGCCGGTATCGGAGATATTATTAAAGTAAGTATTAAAGATGCTATTCCTCGAGGTCGTGTAAAAAAAGGAGAGGTTTATAATGCTTTAGTAGTAAGAACTAAGAAAGGTGTAAGAAGGCCTGATGGTTCTTTAATTAGATTCGATGGTAATGCCGCAGTTATTTTAAATAATAACTTACAGCCATTAGGTACTCGAATTTTTGGACCTGTTACTCGTGAATTAAGAGGCGATAAGTTCATGAAAATTATTTCATTAGCGCCTGAAGTTTTATAAAAGGTATTTATGAAAAAAATTAAAAAAGGTGATGATATAATTGTAATTACAGGTAAAGATAAAGGAAAAAGTGGTCGCGTCCTTCAGGTTTTAAAAGATGATAAATTAATAATTGATGGTATTAATCAAGTAAAAAAATCACAAAAACCAAATCCTAATACTGGTACTTCGGGCGGTTTTGTAGATAAGTTTATGCCTATTCATGTTTCTAACGTTGCTCTATATAATCCTGATATAAAAAAACATGATAAAGTTTGTATTAAGGTTTTAGATAATGGAAATAAAGTTCGTGTTTTTAAATCTACTGATCGGTATGTTGATTAAGGTTCAAGGTGTATAAAATGGCTAGATTAGAAAATTTTTATAAAGAAGAAATAATTCAAAATTTAATGGGACAATTTGGTTACAAGTCTGTAATGCAAGTTCCAAAGCTAACAAAAATCACGTTAAATATGGGCGTTGGTGGTGCAGTAGCCGATAAAAAAATTCTACAATTTGCCCTCAGTGATATGGAAAAGATATCTGGTCAAAAGCCCATTATAACTTTAGCTAGAAAATCTATAGCAGGTTTCAAAATTAGAGATGATATGCCTATTGGTTGTAAAGTAACTTTAAGAGGCTCAAGAATGTATGAGTTTTTAGATAGACTTATCAGTATTTCTATACCTAGGATTAGAGATTTTAGAGGATTAAGTGCTAAAAGTTTTGATGGACGTGGAAATTACTCTTTAGGTATTAAGGAGCAAATAATATTTCCAGAAGTTGATTATGATAAAGTTGATGTTATTAGAGGTTTAGATATTACGATTACAACAAGTGCTTTAACTGATGAAGAAGGTTTAGCATTATTGAAGTTATATAAATTTCCATTTAAGCATTGAAGAGATAATCATGGCTAAAAAATCAATGATCGCACGTGAAACTAAAAGAAAAATCTTAGCTGATAAATACAGAATAAAAAGAGAAGATCTAAAGAATATAGTTAGAGTTTCAACTTCTTATGAAGAAAAAGAAGCAGCGCAATTTAAATTACAATCTCTACCAAGAGATTCAAGTATAACAAGAAAAAGAAACAGATGTAATATCACAGGAAGACCTCACGGATATTATAGAAAATTTGGTCTTAGTAGGAACATGCTAAGAGAAGCAATGATGCGTGGTGATATCCCTGGACTTGTTAAAGCCAGTTGGTAAATTAGGAATAATTATGAGTATGAGTGATCCAATATCAGACATGTTAACCAGAATTAGAAATGGTCAGGCATCTGGTAAGCGTTTTATTAAACAACCGTCATCTAAAATAAAAGTTTCTATTGCTAAAGTACTTTTAGATGAAGGCTATATTTTAAGCTATATTGTAGAAGAAGATTGTAATCATCTTGTTATGATGATAGAGCTAAAGTATTACAAAGGTAAACCTGTTATTGAAAAAATTAAAAGAGTTAGTAGGCCAGGTTTACGAATCTACAAAGCAAAAGACGAGTTGCCAAAAGTCATTGGTGGTTTAGGTGTTGCAATTATTTCTACATCATGTGGTTTAATGACTGATAAGTCTGCTAGAGAGCGTGGATTCGGTGGTGAAGTATTATGTACAGTTTATTAATTAAGGATATCTTATGTCAAGAATTGCTAAGTCATTAATTTCTATTAATAATTCTGTTAATATAGAGTTTATTGCTAATACGCTGAAAGTGTCTGGCTCAAAAGGTTTTTTAACATACCATTTGCATTCATCATTAGATTTAGAAATAACTGAAAACCACATCAAAGTATTGTGGTCTGAAAATGATAAAAATGCTACTGCACAAGCTGGAACAGCAAGAGCCAACATTAGTAACCTTATTCAAGGGGTATCTGTTGGTTTTGAAAAAAAAATGAGTCTTGTTGGTGTTGGGTATAGAGCTCAAGCTAAAGATAACGTTTTAAGTCTTTCATTAGGTTTGTCTCATCCGCTCGATTTTGTAGTGCCTGATGGGATCACAATTGAAACACCTACGCAAACAGATATAATTATAAAGGGGTCTGATAAACAAAAAGTTGGCCAAGTTGCTGCTAATATAAGATCATTCAGACCGCCTGAACCTTATAAAGGAAAAGGAATAAGATACTCTGATGAGCAAATTATCAGAAAAGAAGCTAAGAAAAAGTAGGATAATATGAAAAAAAGAGATATTCGTATCAAAAGAGCACTTAAAATAAGATCAAAAATTAAAGATTTAAATATCACTAGGTTATCAATACATAAAACTTCTCAACATATTTATGCGCAAATTATTAGTAAAGATGGATGTTCTACATTAGTACATGCATCTACTAATCAACTAGAAATTAAATCTAGAATTAAAAATACTGGAAATATTGATGCTGCTATAGAAGTTGGTAAATCAATAGCAACGTTAGCATTAAGTGTTGGTGTTACGCACGTAGCCTTCGATAGATCTGGTTTTAAATATCATGGTCGTGTTAAGGCATTAGCCGATGCAGCGAGAGAAGCTGGTTTAATTTTTTAGGAGTAATATATGTCAACTAATGCTAATCAGATTAATGCAGATGGCTTGCAAGAAAAACTTGTAAATGTAAGGCGTGTAGCTAAAGTAGTAAAAGGTGGTCGTGTTTTTGGTTTTACAGCATTAACTGTGGTTGGTGATGGCCAAGGTCGAGTAGGTTATGGTGTAAGTAAGGCAAGAGAAGTGCCTATTGCAATTCAAAAGTCACTCGAGCAGGCAAAAAAAAATATGCAAAAAATAGCTTTAGCTGGTGATACTTTGCAATATCCTGTAATGAATACGACTGGTGCAGCTAAAGTTTATATGCAGCCAGCGTCAGAAGGTACAGGTATTATAGCTGGTGGTGCTATGCGTGCTGTATTTGAGGTAGTGGGTGTCCATAATGTTCTCGCAAAATGTATTGGAACTAATAATCCAATTAATGTAGTTAGGGCAACTATTAACGGTTTAGCTAGTATGAAAAATAAAAATCAGATTGCAGCTAAACGCGGCATTCCATTAGATAAGCTTTCGGGTTAAAAATGAATCATCCAACAATAAAAATCAAATTAATTAAAAGCAAATATGGACGATTACCAGTTCATCTTGAATGCTTAAAAGGACTCGGTTTAAGGAAATTAAATCAAAGTGTTGAATTAAAAAATACCCCAGAAGTTAGGGGTATGGTTAATAAAATCTCTTATATGTTACATTTTGAGGAGTTTTAAATGTACCTGAATACAATTTGTCCAGCTGATGGAGCTAGAAAAAAATCAAAACGTGTTGGTCGAGGGATTGGTTCTACTTTAGGTAAAACATGTGGCCGAGGTCATAAAGGTCAAAAAGCGAGAAGCGGTGGATTTCATAAAGTTGGATTCGAAGGTGGTCAGATGCCTTTGCAGCGAAGATTACCTAAAATTGGTTTTATATCTGCGAAAAAGAAATTTTATGAGCAAATTACTTTAGGCCAGTTAAATGCGTTAGATTCGGAAAAAATTGATAAGGCCATTTTAATTGCAAATAAGCTAGTATCTAGAAGAACTAAATACATAAAAGTAATAAAAAGTGGATCTTTAGTTAAACAAATAGTTCTTACAGGTTTAAATGTTACCTCTGGAGCCAGATTAGAGATTGAAAGACTTGGTGGTTGTGTAGAGGCTTAAGTGAACAAATTAAATAGTAAAACTTTTGACAAAACTGATAAGTTTTCAGAATTAAAGAGCAGGTTATATTTTGTTATATTAGCTTTAATAGTTTACCGTATTGGTTCTCATATTCCTGTTCCAGGTGTCGATCCAAAAGCTTTAACAGCAATGTTTGAAGAGCAAGGTGGCTCTATTTTAGATATGTTCAATATGTTTTCCGGCGGAGCTTTAATGCGTCTAAGCTTATTTGCTCTCGGTATTATGCCTTATATTTCTGCATCCATTATTATGCAGTTAATGACTGTAGTTTTGCCGACAATGGAGCAGTTAAAAAAAGAGGGCGAGTCTGGAAGGAGAAAAATCTCACAGTACACTAGGTATGGAACTGTTGTTCTTGCTACATTTCAGTCAATTGGTATATCTATAGCATTACAAAGTCAGACCGCAGGAGGTATGTCAGTTGTACTTGAGCCAGGCCTCCCTTTTGTTTTTATTACAACTATTTCCCTTGTAACAGGAACAGTTTTTTTGATGTGGCTAGGTGAGCAAGTTACTGAAAGAGGTATAGGTAATGGTATCTCTATGATAATTTTCGCTGGTATTGTTTCTGGTTTACCAAAAGCTGTTGGTGGTACTCTAGAACTTGCTAGAACAGGTGAAATGAATAGTGGTTTTATTATATTACTTTTCCTACTTTCAATTGCAGTGACAGCAATTGTTGTTTTTGTTGAAAGAGGTCAGAGAAAAATCCTATTAAATTATCCTAAGCGTCAAGAGGGTAGGAAGTTGTATTCTGGTCAAACAAGTTTTTTACCTTTAAAAATTAATATGGCCGGAGTTATTCCACCAATTTTCGCTTCAAGTATCATTCTATTTCCAGCTACATTAGCTGGTTGGTTTTCTAACACTCCTGGTTTTGAATGGTTACAAGATGTGTCCACTGTGTTATCGCCTGGACAGCCTATTTATGTTCTCTTTTATGCAAGTGCTATAATTTTCTTTTGTTTCTTTTATACGGCTTTGGTTTTTAACTCTAAAGAAACATCTGAAAATCTTAAAAAATCAGGTGCTTTTCTTCCTGGCATTAGGCCTGGAATACAAACAACACAATACATTGATAAGGTTATTACTAGATTAACTCTAATAGGTGCGTTTTACATTACTATAGTTTGTTTATTGCCTGAGTTTTTAATAGTCTATTGGAATGTTCCTTTTTATTTTGGCGGGACTTCTTTACTTATTATTGTAGTTGTTGTGATGGATTTTATTTCACAAATGCAAACTCATATTATGTCAAAACAGTATGAAGGGTTGCTGAAAAAGTCCAATTTAAAAAAATAGTTAAGGAATTTATAAATGAAAGTAAGAGCTTCAGTAAAAAAAATTTGTAGAAAATGTAAAGTTGTTAAAAGAAATGGTGTTGTACGCATTATTTGTGATGATGGAAGGCATAAACAAAGACAAGGTTAATTTTCTGATCATTATTTAAATTTTTAGTTTAGGTATATTAAATGGCGCGTATTGCAGGTATAAATGTTCCCGATAACAAGCATGCAGAAATTGCATTAACATCGATATATGGAATAGGAAGGAAAACAGCAAATATTATTTGTTCAGAATCAGGTATTCTTCCAACACAAAAAATTAAAGATCTTAGCGAAGATCAAATAGAAATTATTAGAAATATCATCTCTAAAATGACCGTTGAAGGTGATTTAAGAAGAGAAGTTTCTATGAATATTAAAAGATTGATGGATCTCGGGTGTTATCGTGGTATCAGGCATAGACGAGGATTACCTTTACGAGGTCAACGTACTAGAACTAACGCGAGGACAAGAAAAGGTCCTCGCAAAGCAATCAGAAAATAAGTTTGATGAGACCAATAAATGGCAAACGCTAATAATAGAACAAGAAAAAAAATTAGAAAAGAAGTTGTAGATGGTGTAGTACATGTTCACGCATCTTTCAATAATACAATAATTACTATCACTGATAGAAAAGGTAATACTATTTCATGGGCTACTTCTGGAGGTTCTGGGTTTAGAGGTTCGCGTAAAAGTACTCCTTTTGCGGCTCAAGTAGCGGCTGAGAAAGCTGGATTAGTAGCTCAAGAATTTGGTATGAAGAATCTTGATGTTATGATTAAAGGACCAGGTCCAGGCCGTGAATCTGCAGTTAGATCTTTAAATAATATTGGATTCAAAATTACTAATATTTATGATGTGACACCCATTCCACATAATGGTTGTCGTCCACCTAAAAAACGTCGCGTATAGTAAACGGAGTCTATAAATGGCAAGATATCTCGGACCAACATGTAAACTTAGCCGAAGAGAAGGCACTGATTTATTTCTTAAAAGTAGAGGTAAATCTTTAGAAACAAAATGTAAACTAGAACAAAGGCCTGGTCAGCATGGCACAAAAAGAACAAGAAATTCTGATTATGCTATGCAGTTACGTGCTAAACAACGCTTACGTAGAATTTATGGTATTTTAGAAAAGCAATTTAGAAACTATTATAAAGCTGCTGATATGAAAAAAGGAGCTACAGGTGAAAATTTATTGTCACTTTTAGAATCTAGGCTTGATAATGTTGTATATCGTATGGGATTTGCTTCAACACGTGCAGAAGCTAGGCAATTGGTTTCTCACAAATTAATTTTACTAAACAATAAATTAATTAATATTCCATCATATCAAGTTAAAGCAGAGGATATTATTGAAATTCGTGATAAAGCAAAAAAACATCAAAGAATTATAGATTCTTTAGCTGTTGTGGATCAATTTGGGTATCCTAATTGGGTAGAAGTTGATAACAAAGCATTGAAAGGTAGGTTTATTTCTGTCCCTGAACGCAGTGAACTTGGTTCTGACATAAATGAACAATTAGTAGTAGAGTTATATTCAAAGTAATTTTGATGTTAGGAATTTTAATGCAGAGTTCTATTTCTGGTTTATTGAAACCACGTTTAGTTGAGGTTGTTTGTAAAACACCCTATCATTCTCGAATTGTGATTGAGCCTCTTGAAAGAGGGTTTGGTCATTCGCTTGGAAATGCACTAAGACGTGTTTTATTATCAACGATTTCCGGTTGTGCGGTTACTGATGTTGAAATTGATGGCGTTCAACATGAATTTACTACTCTTGATGGTGTTCATGAAGACGTAATTGACATACTACTGAATTTAAAGAAATTAGCAGTCATACTTCATAACAGAGACGAAGCTGATTTAGTTTTAACAAAACAAGGTATTGGGCCTGTTTTAGCAAGTGATATCAAATTAACCTCTGATATTGAGATTGTAAATCCTGATTTAGTTATTGCTAATCTTACTCAGTCAGGAAAATTAAATATGAAGATTAAGGTTCGTAGAGGTCGTGGCTATGAATCTGTTCAATCTAGAAAAATTACACATGACTACAAGCCTCTAGTTGGTTTGCTTCATATTGATGCTTCTTATTCGCCTGTTGTTAAAGTAGCTTACCATGTTGAAAGTACGCGTGTAGAGCAAAGAACTAATCTTGATAAATTAATTATTGAGTTAGAAACAAATGGTACAGTTGATCCTGAAGAAACAATAAAAGCTGCAGCTACAATTTTGCATGATCAACTTTCAGTTTTTGTAGATTTTGAAAAAGTTAAAGAAAAGCCAGAGGAAGAGTTTATTGAAGTTCATGATGCCTTTGAACCTGTTCTTTTGAGGCCAGTTGATGATCTAGAGTTAACGGTCAGATCTGCTAATTGTCTTAAAGCTGAAAATATTTTTTATATTGGTGATTTAATTCAGAGAACTGAGGTTGAGCTTTTGAAAACGCCTAATTTAGGAAAAAAATCACTTACAGAAATTAAAGACATATTAGCCTTAAAAGGTCTTTCCTTAGGTATGCGTTTGGAAAATTGGCCTCCAGAAAATTTATCAGATCAACATCACCAAATTAATTAAAAGGTTATTCATTTATGAGACATCGCAAGTCTGGAAGAAAATTTAATATTAACAGTAGTCATAGAAAGGCTCTTTTCTCTAATTTAGCCAATTCTCTTTTTAAAGAAGAGACTATAAGAACTACCTTACCAAAGGCTAAAGAATTAAGATCATTTGCTGAACCCTTAATTACACTCTCTAAACAAGATAATGTTGCTAAGAGACGTATCGCTTTTTCTCGTTTAAAAGATCGTGAAATTGTAACTAAACTTTTTAATGATCTAGGTCCACATTATTTTGATCGAAACGGAGGTTATTTACGAATTGTGAAATGTGGTTTTAGGACTGGTGATAATGCACCGATGGCTATAATTCAATTAGTAGATAGAGATATATAAAATTTTAATTTTTTTATTTAGTTAATTTTAGGATAAATTTTTTATTGACTTTAGTTTTCACCATTTTTGTTAATTTATGTTACTTCTGTGAATACATCAGTTCTTATAAGCATAAACTAACTATATTCACAAATACTGCTATAAGTTATCTTTTTTTTATGGCATAAGCTAAATTTAAATAGTTTTTTACAAAGCATCTTACGAAATTATTTCGGTCAGTTTTAACAAGACACTCCTCAGCATTTACAATGCTCTTCATAAGTTGAAGAGCATTTAAT
>QYQN01000080.1 GCA_007280895.1 Methylococcaceae bacterium | reverse complement strand
TTTTTCAATGGCTTTAAGTTCGTTATGTTGGGCATTAAGCAACTCACGTAGTTGGGGTAAATCGCTAATGGTTAATGCTGTTGTCGTAATATTTAAACGATTACTTAAACTTAGCCAGCGCGCTTTAATCTGCGTTAATTGTAAGGACGTGGTGGTGTTTTTTTCTGCCCAATTTTGTGCCTGAGTAATTCGGTGTTGTATGCTTGAGGCCGTTTCTTCTAAGGTTTTAATTTTGATTTTTTGATCATGTAAAGCTTGACTAGAATTAGTCAGGGCAGGGGCTTGCGTGATAAAAGGATGATCGGTTGCCCCACAGAGATGACAAGGTTTGCCAGCATTTAAATGCTGCCGTTCTGGTGCTAATCGTTTTAAGAGCGACTCACGTGCAACAACTTCCTCTAAGACTAATTTGATATTTTCTTCTTGGCGCAGGCTCAGTGTTAACGCGTTTAATTCATTGCTTAACGCATCTACATCGTCATGTTCAGCATCAGTGTTGGATAAGAATGACCACCAAGAAGTAGTTGATTTAGCTACTTTTTTATACGACTTAGCTAAGTCATACCATTGCTGAAAAGCAGCTAGCCGTTCAATTTGTTCGGTTTTTAAACCATCTAGTGCTTCGGCGGAAATATCTTTTGTTAAAGAGAGTAAGTTAAGCTCTTGTGCCTTCAGCGAGGTGTGTAATTGCTGCGTTTTCGCATTGGCTTTTTCTAGTGTGACGGTGGTCGAGGCAAGTGCTGTTTGAGTCTGTTTAATATCCTTAGCGCAGACTGTTTGTTGAGCATACAAGTCGTTGAGATCGGCGCGTAATTCTTTTAATTGGGTTGTTTCTGGAAAATGTGCCAATAATGTGTTTTCTGACTGATGCTCCAGTAACCATGTTTCTTGCTCGGTAATAGCCGTTAGTTTTTCACTGTATTGGATTGATAGCGCTTGCCGTACCACTTCTTCAGCTTGTCGGTCTACTTGATAATTAACTAAGCTGTTGTGTAATATGGCGCGTTGTTGCTTTGGGGTATCGTTATTTAGTTCATGAGCCGCAGTGGGCAAAGCAATCACATCGCCCCATTGCTGCTGTAATCGTGCGCACTCATTGTCTAATTGTGTAACACTTTGTTGATTTTGCTTAACTAAACGCTCGGTTTCATCATGTTCGTTCAGCACTTCTGTAAACAGTTGCGCGGCTTCTAGTGCGTGTAAAGCACTCAAGCTGTCATCAAGGGTGTTCATTTTTACCGTAAGAAGTTCTAGGGCGCGCTGTTGAACATTTAATTTTTGCTCTATATTTGCGCGTGTATCCAGTGCTGACTTTTGCTGTTTACGCTGATTACGTTGTTGTTGTAACTCGACATACTGTTCCTGATAATCAGCTAAATCTTCTTGTAAAGCATTTAGTTTGTTTGCATCCATAGGCTGATAACAGGCTAATTCTTCCTCAATATGCTGCATGTCAAGCTTAGCTTTGGTGACTTTATCTGTAAGGTCTTTGGTATATTCTTGATAAATATCATTGCCAACAATGTGCTCCAGAATATCCATGCGCTCATTATCTAAGGCATTTAAAAAGGCTGAAAAATCACCTTGAGCAAGCAACATAGAACGGCTGAAATTTCTGAAATTCATGCCGGTTAATTGGGTAATCTGAGCACATACGTCATGCACTGAGGAGGCTAGTTCAACACCATCTGATTGACGTAATAGTCGCATCGTGACATTTAGTTCCGCTTGAGGGTCTTCAGCATCAAGCGTATGCACAAGCCATTGAGCTTGATAGCGTTCATTATCTAAAGCAAAATCAACAAATGAGAACGCCTCGGTGGTTTGTTGGGTAATAACGAAGTGGGCAGGGTTTTCAAAGCGAAAAGTTTCGCCATATAAGCCTAACGTAATTGCATCTAAAATACTTGATTTACCCGCGCCATTTGCACCCGTGATAGCAAACACTCCTGTTTTTATAAACGGTGCTTGTTCAAAATTAATGTGATGCTCGCCAGCGAATGACTTAATGTTTTTAAAGTGTAAATTAAGTATTTTCATAAGATAGTGATAGTTTTTAATAAAACATAATGTCAACGCCATTACGTTAAGCGCAATGTAGCGGTGCGGGAGTGACTGTAATCATTCAGTCCCCTCTTTGCTGAGTAGAGGGGAGGGGAAGTTTTATTAGATACGCCCTCTCGCGTTGACTGTTACCAAATTAATGGCCGTGGTGTTTTTGTCTACAAACAATTAGGTGGCTTTGGTAAGCCGGCAATTTTACAGACTAATTTTAATGGGCTACTAGGAAATAAACGCTGCAAATAAAGGCTATTGCCTTTTTCTTCGCCTAACTGTTTAGCAACGGCTTTTGTAAAGACGCGCGTATTGGGTAAATGTTGGTAAGTAAAATAATACTTTCTAATAAACCAAATCAGTTCCCAATGCGTCGCCTGTAATTCAATCCCCGCTTGGTCAGCTAAGGTCTGTGCGATGGTTTCATTCCAGTCTGTATGATTGATTAAAAAACCCTGCTCTGTTAACGCAAGTGCATACTGCTGATCTGCTAATTCCATGACAAAATAGTGGCGTTTTTTACGCTAAGCTCAACCCACTCTGCGTAACTTATTAAAGTAATAGCGGGGTTTAAGGCAGCACTTATTAAGCCTCTTTCGGCCATATCATCGGCTAAGGCATAACAATTAATGGACGCTGCATAAGCGTTTAAGTGTTGACTAAAAAGACTATTTTGTACAAGATCAAAGCATGCTGAGCTTAAAAAAATCACATCATCACCGGCACTGATACGTGCTAATAATTGCACATGTAAGGGCGATTGATAAACCAAATGCAACATTAATTCGTATCCGTAAGCTTTAAGCCAATAATGCCTAAAATAACCAAGGCAATGGAAAGCAAGCGATAATAATCTGCAGATTCTTTAAATAAAAAAATACCCGCAACAGCAACACCCACTGCACCCATGCCCGTCCACACAGCATACGCAGTGCCTAAGGGTAAGTGTTTAATGGCGAGCACTAGCAAATAAAAACTTCCCGCACCAAAAATCACTGTCGCTAAACTAGGGATTAATTTTGTAAAGCCTTCGTTATATTTAAGGCTTAACGCAAAACCAATTTCTACGATACCAGCAGAAAACAATAATAGCCATGCCATGGTTTAGGCCTGTGACGGTGGGAGAGGATTGATATTTCCAGCATGTAAGCCACATTCTTTTTTGGTTTCAGCTTCCCACCACCAGCGACCTGCACGCTCATGTTCATTTGGTAAAATGGCGCGTGTACACGGCTCACAGCCAATGCTCACAAAACCCTGTTGATGCAGTGGGTTAAAAGGAACCTGATAAGCGTGAATATAATCCCATACTTGTGCAGAATTCCAGTTTACTAAGGGATTGAATTTAATTAAAGGTCGGGCTTCGCTGCCAAAGGTAGTATCCCATTGCACCTCAGGGAGATGCTGGCGAGTATCGACACTTTGATCTTTACGCTGCCCAGTAATCCACGCATCAAGCTGTGCTAATTTGTTTTTTAAAGGCTCAACTTTGCGTAAATTACAGCATTCATGATGACCGTCTTGATAAAAACTAAACAAGCCTTTTGCTTTCACAAAAGGGTCTAAACAAGCGCGATCTGGCGTAAGTATGTCGATAGTGATGCCATAATGCTTAGCTACGTTGTCAATAAAACGATACGTTTCTGGATGTAAGCGGCCGGTATCTAAACAAAATACAGCGAGGTCTTTTTTTATGGTAAGTGCTAAATCAATTAATATGACATCTTCAGCGCCACTAAACGAGATAGCAATTGAGTCAACCAAGCTTAAGGCTTTGTTTAAAATTGCCCGTGGCTTGCTATCTTTTAATTCTAGTTGTAAGGCATTAATATCTAGTAAATTCATTATTTTACGAGCAAGTTTGCGAGAAATAGTCAGTTAAAAATTGATCAAAAGGGCGTTGAGGCTGCGCTTCAAGTGCCGCTTGTTGTTGCCGTGATTGCTGTGCTAAGTCTTGGTAATATTGGTTTTTTTCGGCGTCTAGTGGAGATGATCTAAAATAGTCGGCATTAGCTAAGGAGTGTTTTAATGCAAAGGTACCAAAACACATTGCTTCCCTTTGCATCTCATTTAGTAAACGCGCAGACGGAGTGAGTTCGGGGTGGATCACGCAGTGTTGGGCGATTTGTAACGCGTGTTGATAGGGTTGCTGGGTTTCCTGAGTATCCAAAATTTGGCAAATCGGCGTCATACTAGCAATAACTTCCTGTGCCCAATCGGTTAATGAAATACTGTGCTTATTTTTTTGCAACAACAATCCAGGCTTTCTGCCTTCATTAGCAACCAGTAATTGGTTGGTGTTATTGATAAGTTCATCTTGTTCAGTAAACAATGGGCTGTCGGTTAATAAACAGGTCAGTAATAAGGCTTCAATAAAACAGGCTTTGCTTTCATCAATGCCTAAAGGTAAAAAAGGATCTAAATCTAGCGAACGCATTTCAACATAACGCACGCCGCGACGTTTTAAAGCAACAGTGGGTTTTTCACATGAATGGGTAATTTGCTTAGGTCGAATGGTGCTGTAAAACTCGTTTTCAATTTGCAGGAGATGGCTGTTTAATTGTTTATAAATGCCATCTACCAGAATCCCAATTTTTTCATATTCTGCATAAGGGGTTGAAATGGCCGCAGTTAAACTCTCAACATACGCATCTAAGCTGTTGTAATTAATATTTAGTTTAGCTTGATTTTGACTTTTGTAACCAATATCACTCATGCGTAAAGAGGTTGCATAGGGATGATACAAAGTCTGTTCATCAAAACGTTCAAACTGATCAATGAGTTCAGGGCGGCTATTAAAAAATTGCTTACACAGCGCAGGTGACGCGCCAAACAAATATAAAATTATCCAGCCAATACGCTGAAAATTACGAATTAAGGAAAAATAACGACTAGAAATGAAGTTATCTAAACTATCAGTGCATTTTGTTAGTTGATGTAATACAGGCCATAAAGCGTCAGGCACAGAATAATTAAAATGAATGCCTGCAATGGCTTGCATTGTTCGGCCATAGCGATGCCATAAACCATGTCGATACACATGTTTCATGCGGCCAATATTGGAACTGCCATAGTTTGCAATTTGGACGCTTTCATCGCCTTGTATACCACAGGGCATACTTGCAGAGAGTAATATTTCATCGTTAAGATGCTGAAAAACGAACTGATGATTGTAATGTAAATCAGCAAGTGTGTCGGTAATGCGTGGGAATGGTGGGGTAATTAGCTCAATAAGCGCTTCAGAATAATCGGTCGTGATGGTTGGGTGAGTTAAGGCTGAACCTAAGGCAAACGGGTGCGCTGTTTGAGCAATCTCTCCACGTTTGCTAATGCGTAAACTTTCTTTTTCTAAGCCTTTAAGCCCCCCACATAAAAGTAGTTGTTGTCCACTGTTGCAGAGTTGGGTAATTAGTTTGGTCATGAAAAGGAGTGAGGCAAGTGTTCAAAAAGTTAGTCATTATAAAAGGGAATACAGACTGGATGAAATATTATCCTTCCTGCGCGTCAAACAAAGCAGAACATTGCGTAACTGGGTTAAGAATAGGGTAAAAACAGTCTATTTAACAGCAGCCTTAAAATGGTTAGTGTTTAGGTCATTACAATGCACTAATCTTATCCCGATAATTTTGAACAAAGGGGTCGGTGAGGCAGCCAACAACCGAACACTAGACCACTTATTACTATAACGATAGTAACAATTACTCTGGTGAGGATATAGTTAACTGATGCGTACTGGTTGTTTCTTTAGCACCTTGAGCAGGTACACCATTACCCGAAGAGTCATTCATATTTTCTTCCAGCTCTAGCTCTAGGGCGTTGTCGTCTGAGACCTTACCATCAGTTTCTAAATAATGACGACGTTGTTGATAAGCTTCTTTAATGAACTCATAACGATCTTTGTTAAGGGTCGCTTCATTAACCACTTTTTCCGTTTGTAACGCTGTCGCACGCATATCGGTAACATCAAGTAATTTTGAGCCAGCAGTGACTGCACTGGCAGTGCCGCCGATAAAAGAAACATAAGTTAGAGGATTAAGTAAGGCATCACCAATTAAACCAAAGGTGTCTCTAGGTGAGCTTGGACCAAAAACAGGAAGGATTAAATATGAGCCAGATGATACGCCCCACACGCCTAAGGTTTGCCCAAAATCTTCATGATGCTTAGGTAGGTCGAATTTATTAGCAATATCCATTACACCGCCCACCCCAACTGTGGTGTTAATTAAAAAACGACTAGCATCCATGCCGCTTTGCTGCATTTTAAGTTGAAGTAAATCATTAAACGCAACACCTATATCGTTCATATTGCTGAAAAAATTAGTCACGCCATGATCAACAAAATCAGGAGTTATCCATTGATAGCCTTGCGCTAAAGGTTTGATAAGCACTTTATCTAAACCATCATTAAAGGTTTGTGCACCATGGTTCCAGCCACTATAAGGATCAGTGCTCGTTGATGAACAACCATCTAATAAGCTGCTGAAAGCCACGCTTAAAAGTAGCGATGAATAAAGTAAACACTTAGATTTCATTAGGGTTTTCCTTGATTTTAAAATGGAGTCAAACAGTAATATGAGTCTCTTTAATTGGTAGTTATTTTTGCTTCGTCCTTCGACCGAAGACAGTCCATATCATTAGGTTCAGAATTTATAACTGACTTTACGCAGTTAAAACCTGAGGTAAAAATTGTCGCAATAGCTTGCTTAGCTGCTTAAAAGGTAATTTCGCTATTTTATGTTCAGTACAGCAAGCCATTTACGGCGCAGTTTTGTGAAACCAAGCTATCAACAGGCCCACACTGAGGTTGATTAAAATAACAACAAATATACGCTATGTATAGTGATGCGTGTGGTTAAAACAATTAAAAAAATGCTTCTTTAAACTATTTACGCCCCTGAACCAGATTAAAAGTATAGTGCATGACACGCGCTATCCTAATGAAATATCGTAAAAAAATATGCAAATATAGACACTAAAGTAGCAATTATAAGCGTTATAGGGATGTAACAAAAAAATAAAACGGTTTAAAAACTAGAGCGTGACAGGCTAAACTATTGCACTGTATCTCCTGTGGTGTGCGACAGTGTGCTGGGTGTTTCCTGAACCTGTATTACCCTCGGGGACTGATGTTTGTTTTGGTGTGCATGCTCGTTCTTTGCGAGAAGCCTAATTAACAAGCCGTGTCCCCACTTGAACCGCTGGTTCAAGGACGAAAGCACGCATCGGCATCGTTGGGAGATACCCTTTTTTAAATTGTGCAACCGCTCACCGTTAAATAAATGCACTTAACGTAGCGTCTTATGTTGATAAATTCCCTGCGTTTCTTTTCAACAGACATCACCATAAAATGATTATTGGCTTATGCCATAACGGTAAACCATGACGCAAAGCCTAGACAAATATTTACCTAGGTTCATACTGATATTTTTTTATCAATGCTAATATTTTAGTGCGATCAATAGCCTTTTTCTTAACAAAAACGCCCAGCGTATCAGCCTTATCTTGAACGTCTAAAAACGCTAAGACACTATGGTAATCAGGACGGTTCCAAAAATCATGGATGATAATTGTGCAATCATCTGGGGTGTTAAGAATGCAGTTAAGCGTACATGCGACTCTAAAACGTCCATCAATTAAAACTAAATCGTGTTCGCTTTTTTTGGTAAAAACACTAAAAGAATACTTGGGCCACTGATGTTTTTTAAAAATAAAATCGGTGGGATAACCCCAAAAAGAAGTTGTGCCAATATCAATAACATGAAACTGTAATTTACCTAAGGCTAAGGCATCACAAATAACAGGATGAGGTTTTAAGTTATCATTAATAAAATGTTTAGAAGATTCCACTGAATCAATCTGTTGAATGCAGGGCACGCTTGCTGCATACAGTGTACTTGCACCCGCCCCAAATTCTAAAAACCGTGAGGCGGCATGTAAATGAGTATGTAAGATGGATAATTCAGCGGCGGTCATGGTCATGATAGTGTCTATTTTTATGGCTTGAACGATGTTTAATAAAATGCTCAGCACAGTTTTTTATAAGAAGTGGTCGCTTAATTTTCGCAGGATAACGTAACTAAATTAAATGTTAGTTAACTCACTTCCAACATATTATTTAATGCGAGTTTAGCAAGCAGGGCTTCGTTACTCGGCACAACAATTTGATTAATAACATGCCCTTCAACAAGATTTTCTAAGATCCACGCTAAATGTTGTGGATCCGTTCTAAACATGGTTGAACACATGGATAAATATGGCGACATAAAATGCACATTTTTACCTTGGTGTTTACATTCTTCATGTAAACGATTTACTAAATTGAGTTCAGTAGCCACCAGCCAGCGCGTGTTGGCTTCTGCTGCACGAATAGTGCTGAGAATATATTCAGTTGAGCCAATAAATTCTGCTTTTTCACACACCTCAAAACTTGCTTCAGGATGCGCAATGACGCGTGTTTCAGGGAAGCGCGTTAAAAACGCATCAATATGTTCGGCTTTAAAGGCCTGATGAACCGAACAATGCCCTTGCCATAAAATAATTTTAGCATTGTGGATTTGCTTAGCCGTTAAGCCACCAAAGGGCTGAGTAAAATCCCAGACGACCATTTGATCGAGAGGAATGCCCATGCGGAAACCTGTATTTCTGCCTAAATGTTGGTCAGGGAAAAACAGCACTTTTTCACGTTGCGCAAAGCTCCACGCTAAAATTTTTTGTGCATTAGAAGAGGTACACACAATGCCTTGGTGTGCTCCACAAAAAGCTTTTAAATCAGCAGCGGAATTAATATAGGTGACGGGCGTAACGTCGGTGTCTGCATCAATAATTTGACTTAATTCAGACCAACATTGCTGTACTTTATGTAAATTTGCCATATCTGCCATGGAGCAACCAGCGGCTAAATCTGGAAGCATAACGCGTTGTTCGGGACGAGATAAAACATCGGCCACTTCGGCCATAAAATGCACGCCACAAAAGACGATAAATTCGGCATCTGCGTTGGCAGCATTACGTGAAAGTTTAAGCGAATCACCAGTAAAATCAGCGTGTTTAAACACTTCATCGCGTTGATAATGGTGTCCTAAAATCACACACCGCTTGCCTAAGGCGGCTTTGGCAGCAGTAATTCTGAGGTCACATTGGGCATCATCGAGTAAGGCGTAATCTTGAATGGCTAAAGTCATAGGTAACAGTCTCGGCGTTAAGTCGGGGTAATTAAGTCAGCGATGATGGATAAAGCGTGTGCGCCTTATCCATTGTGCTGGTTTCATGATAAAGCAACGGACGCTCAGTGGAGAGTCGTTGCGCGGCAATTATTTCACATATTGCCAATTGATGATCACCAGCCTCAGTGAAATGGCTTACTGTGCAATCAAAATAAGTTAAGCAGTCCGATAAAATTGGCGCGCCGGTGACGGCTGTCTGCCAGCGAAAGCCAGCCATTTTATTGCCAGAGTGAGCGCGACCAAAATGCTCTGCAATAGCAAGCTGTTGCTGACCTAAGACATTCACTGAGCACTTCCGTCCAGCGGCTAACAATGAATAGGAATAATGGTGTGGATTAATGCTAAGTGCTAATAACGGCGGATTAAAAGAAACTTGCATAACCCACGCTGCTGTAAAAGCATGCAAATGTGCTTGCTGCGCTACCCCCACCACATAGACGCCTACGCTTAGTTCTTTACATAAAGTATTAATAGAAGCAGACATACCTTTACCTCAAAAACTTCTGGGTGTTGCGCTGGTCCCAATACTGCTGCGCTAAAGCATGAGCCTGCTGTTGTGTAGAGACGCGCTGAAGTAATTTCAATGCAATAGCCAACGTCCCAATAATGGTAGCGACAGCAAATTCATCATTACAGGTCCCTGACCATACTTGTGCTAAACGCGAGGGGTCAAGCTGTTCATCTTTTAGGTGGCGATGACTAAATAAGGCAGGCCAAAGTTCATCACTTAACACGCCCTCATGGACACTTTGGACTAGACAATCAACATCAGGATTACGCTCTGTTTCACCGCCTTCACCTTTTAATACAGCGGCATGTGGCTGCTGTAATAAGCACGCCGCCTGTTGATGAATAGGACGATACCCAGGGTGAAAAATGCCCTGAATACTATAAGGCGCATTAAAGGGATTTAATAAACGCACCAAACTATGCACGGGTGAACGCAGGCCTAAAACAGCGCGCAATTGAATAATGTCATGCAACATAGGGCAAAACTGTTGTAAGGGTAAATAACTAAAATGGCTGTCGGTAAGTTGCTGTTGTGCTTCAGTTAAGGACGCAGCTGGGCGTAAACCCAAGGCCTCCAACGCAGTTTCTGTGTATAAGCGATCAGGTGAATGACCACTGCTACCGTGCATAAAAACAGTAATTTTGTTTTCAGCCAAGACTAAAGCCGCTAATAAAAACCACGGTAAATGGCGACGTTTGCCAGCATACGACGACCAATCTACCTCCACTGGCACAGACGTGGGCAAACGTAGAGCTAACTTTACGCCCTGCACAAACCCTGCTAATTCTTCGGGGGTTTCTTCTTTAACACGCATTAACATTAAAAAAGCACCCAATTGCACCGGCAAAACGTCATCTTGCACAATCATACGCATAGCTGTTCGTGCTTCGTCTTGCGTTAATGGGCGGGAGCCTTTTTTACCTTTGCCTAAAATACGAACAAATTCAGCAAAAGGATGTTCCGGAGAAGGTGAGTGAGCGTGGTGACGGACTGTCATAAACTATAAAAAAAATAATGATCGATAAGAAGTACGGCAAACAAGCCGGTGATGTAAACAATGGAATAGCCAAAGGTTGTCATGGCTGTTTTATTGGTTTTGGTATGCATCATCAGCACGGCTAAATAAATAAAAATTAGTCCCAAAGGTAAGGCAAAAGCTAAATAAATTAATCCACTCATGCCCGTTAAGTAGGGTAATAACGACACCACACATAGCAAGATGGTATACAGTAAAATTTGTAAACGAGTGTATTCCACGCCATGCGTCACGGGCAGCATAGGAATATTAACTTTTGCATATTCTTCTCGTCGCGCGATAGCGAGTGCCCAAAAATGGGGAGGTGTCCAGACAAAAATAATCAACACGAGCAATAAAGCATAAGGATCGATGGTATTGGTGATAGCACACCAGCCTAATAAGGGTGGCGTTGCACCAAAGGCACCGCCAATAACAATATTTTGTGGGGTAGCGCGTTTTAAATACAAGGTATAAACAACCGCATAACCAAATAAAGATAAAAAGGTCAGCACAGCGGTTAACAGGTTGACCATCAGCACTAAAATTAACATTGAGGTCACGCCCAACACCATGGCAAAGGTCATCACATTGGTGGCCGTTAAATTGCCTTTAGGTAACGGCCGATGCTGAGTACGCGCCATCACTGAGTCTGCTTTTCTATCAATATAATGATTAATTGCTGCGGCCGACGAAGCCGCTAAAGCAATCCCTAAGGTGCTATAAAAAACGGTACTGAAGGGCGGTAAGCCAGGCACAGCGAGAAACATCCCCACCAAGGCTGTAAACAGCATTTCTAAAACCACATTGGGCTTACATAAAGAAAGGTAATTTTTCCAAGAAAAATTGTACGAGCTAGGCATATTGGCAGTATCCACTTTAAATTAACTAATTGGAATAATACCGTGAAGTTTTTGATATTGAAATGAGAAGTTGGTTTTTAACCAATATGAAGCAGTGCATAATTACGTAGACGGGGTAAGCGATAGCGTCATCTGGGAAAACCCAACGGTGCATGACTAGCACTTATGCACCCTACATTTCTAACCAACACAAGGCAAAGCTAACAAGCAAACTTAACCTTGTAATAGCCAAAAGCCGTATTGCGACGTTTGTCGGCTACAGCATTTGTGCTGTAAGGCTTGCACCTTGTGCCCTCTCTACCTTACCCCTATAAATTACGCCTGCCGTGTTAATTAACCTTGCAAAATACCCTTAATTCGCTTAAAAATACCACCACCTTAGCCCGTGTGTTGGGGTTAAATTTGTTAATTTCTTAAGCTGTTTTTCTGTGCTGCTAAGCGGCAGCCTTAACCCACTGGAATGCTTATGCCTGTTCATTACACCCTTACTG
>QYQN01000044.1 GCA_007280895.1 Methylococcaceae bacterium | reverse complement strand
TAAGTGTTGACATGCTTTACGCTGGTCTCTTTGCAAAAAGGTGGCGTCTATAATGACGCTGTAGCCTGCTGTTAAGCAGTGTTCAGCTAAGGTTAATAGGCGTTGATAGGTCTGCTGACTTGCGTCTGCTTGATATATTTCGCCTTGACTGGCTTGTAAGGCAGTGTAGCCATATAAGCGTTTGCGTTCAATATCTGAGCGCACATGCACGGCTGCGTTGACGATGGCAAATTGCGTTGCATAGCTTGTTTTTCCTGAGCCAGAAAGTCCATGAGTAATGACTAACTGTGGCTTCTCTGTGTGGGTTAAGTCTTCTGCAAGCTGTATTAAGTCGGCAAATTCTGTCCACGCCGCCTGCCTATCGATGCCTTGTTGATAGCGCAATAAGGCTAGCTTGGCGCGAACTAAAGCACGGTAACTTACATAAAAAGGCAGTACCGCTAAGCCTTCGTAATCACCTGTTTGTTGTAAATACCGATTTAATACCCCATACGCTAAGTCTGGGTAGCGGTAATGCAGTAAATCCATCACTAAAAAAGCAAGATCACTCATGACATCTACCCAGCGCAATTGGGGATTAAACTCTATGCAATCAAAGATGATAATTTTTTGTGCAAGTAAGGTGATGTTACCCAAGTGCATATCGCCATGGCATTCACGCACCCATCCTGCTGCCTTGCGTTGCGCTAGGGTGTGCTGAAGTTGTGACCATTGCCTATCGGTCTGGCGTTGCAGTTGTTGTAGTTTGGTTTGCCAAGCAGGATCCGTTAATAAGCGCGTCATGCAGGCAAAATTTTCTTCATACCAGTGCTGTATATCCTGACAACTGCCATACGCTAAGTGCGGTTCAAGACGTGCACACTGACTGTGAAAAGTAGCAATCTGTTCGGCTAATTGCTCGGCGTGCGGTAGGCTTAAGTGCCGCTGTTGTGCTAATTCGGAAAGTAATTGCCCCGCTGGAAATTGCCGCATTTTAACTGCATATTCAATAACTTCCCCTTGCCCCATGAAATTAGGTGTGGTGGGTGTGCCATATATTGCCACCACTTCAAGATAAAGCTGTGGGGCTAAGCGTTGATTTAATCTAATTTCTTCCTGACAAAAAACTGCGCGTTTTGCTAGGGTGGAATAATCTATAAAATCAAAAAGCACCGGTTTTTTAATTTTATAGACGTAGTCTCCCGTTAATATCAGCCATGAAATATGTGTTTCTATCAGGTCTATCGCCTTAACTGAATGTGGATACACTGTTGAATTGTGTAACGCGCTAATCAGCGCAGGATATTCTTTATGCTTTTGCTGTGTTAAGGACATAATTTCACCTAGTAAAGGTTGTGTAAATTCAAGTAATAGCTGTGCGCGTTGAGATATAGTAAGGTGGGTTTCAAGGGTTTGTATTTTACCGTTTGCTTTACACACCAAATAAGCCAAAAGCTTGCTGCTTGTTAAATTACGCTTGTTTCATGACTGTAATACGTCAAAGGCAAGGTCAAGCTTAACTAGGTAAATTAAATAAGTTCAACTCTAGTGCACTTTCTGAAGTGTACTCGCGTACTTTATTTCGTGCGCCTTCCTTATGGTCTTCAAACAAACGATTGTTTTTTTGTTCTGCAAAAAAGTAAGCTGTGGCGCATTTTATTGTAATTAATTCACCAGCAATGCCCGTAGTCTCATGTAAAATACTGGGTAATTCTTTTGGTTTTTATTTTTTGTTTAATTGAGTAACGTGAAGCAACAAGTCTACGATTTAGTTCAAACTCCTATTCCTACCGCACATGGTGTTTTTTCGCTGCATTATTTTTCTAATACGCTTGATAACAAAGAGCATATCGCCTTAGTAATGGGTGATGTGGCTCTGCAAGAGCATGTGCCTGTCCGTATTCATTCGGAATGTTTTACTGGGGATGTGTTAGGTTCAAAACGTTGTGATTGTGGTGAACAACTTGATTTGGCCTTACAGATGATTGCGCAACGTGGTGTGGGTGTGTTGATTTATTTACGCCAAGAAGGTCGGGGTATTGGCTTACTGAAAAAATTACAAGCCTATAATTTGCAAGATCAGGGCATGGATACTGTCGATGCTAATTTGCATTTAGGGTATCAAGCTGATGAACGAGAATACAGCATTGCGGCGTTAATTTTGGAGGCGTTAAAGATTAAATCAATTGAATTGATTACCAATAATCCAGAAAAAATAACGGCTCTAAACCGTTTAGGTATTTTAGTCACCAAACGGTTAGCGATTGAAATCACTGCTAATGCCTCTAATTTAGGGTATTTACAAACCAAGGCAACAAAAATGGCACACTTTCTATTTGAAAATAAAAACAAGCAAAATTAATCTCTTACTAAATAAAATAATGTATCGCACCTAATAAAGGTGTGCGTGGATTTAAGGATATTTTTACCGACACGGTGTCTAGTAATGACTTAAACCGTCCTTTCGCTTTAAATGCTTGTAAGAATGTGCCTTCTTGCATTGCTGGTAAAATCTTGCCTGCGATACCACCGCCTATATAAAGCCCGCCCACAGCTAATGCTTTCAAGGCTAAGTTACCCGCTTCAGCACCGTATAACTCAACAAATAAACGCACAACTTCGGCACATACGCTATCTTCTCCCGCGACGCCTAAGGCTGAAATGTGTGCATTTCTATCCAGCTGAGCATTGGCATCATCTGCTTCGGGTAACGCATGCTGGGGCGGCGCATAGTCATGTGCCAATAAAAATTCATACAATAAACTAAAGCCATCACCTGCTATAACGCGTTCATAGCTGACATGCTCGGGGTGGATGTTACGCAAATACTGCACTAATAAATCTTGCTGATGCGTTTGTGCGGCAAGATCACAATGTCCGCCTTCTGTTGCCATAGCATGATAGTGCTCGCCATCCCAATAAAGAAGTGCTTCTCCTAAACCTGTTCCTGCGGCAATGACTGCTTTGTTGCCAACCTGTGTACTGGCATTTTGGTTTAATTCTAATAAGTCTTCTTCAGGTAAACATAGCATTCCCAAAGCCATTGCTTCTAAATCATTAAGCAATTGACACTGTGCAATGCCATAGTGTTGTTGCAGTGCCTTGGCGTCAATTAACCAGGGTAAGTTGGTGGTCTGACAGCATTGCTTGACAACTGGCCCCGCTACGCCTAAACACATCGACGTTAAGGTGCAGTCATTAGGTAAAAAAGCCTTTAACACATCATTAAATTGGGGGTAATCTCGACTGGAAAAGCTTTGTTCAGCATGAATCAGAACCTCACCTGCTGAGGTTTTCTCAAACAAACAAAGCACTGTTTTTGTACCGCCAATATCGCCTGCTAACCTCATTGTTCCCGCCTTAGCTGGGTAGCTTTAGTTGTTATTAGTCTTTTGCCATTACGATTGGGGCAACGGCTGGCTACTTTCAGTAAGCATTTCATAAAATGCTAATTGAATATACACCGCTAACTGGGGAGGTGGCAATCGATAAAATGACACAAAAATATGCGCGAGTGCTTCGGTAGACTGGTCTTTTAACGCACCTTGCTGAGCGCGTCCGTAATGTTCAATAGCACTTTGGATAATGGTATCGGTAGCGATCATCCCTTTAAAAAAGAGGCTGGACTGGTGTTTAACAATGACCGCAAGTGCATACAACACTTCTATGGTGATTTGTCTTATCACTGCCGACTGAATTTTATTGAGTAAATGCGTAACCTGCACCTTAAAACTTTGCTCGCCTGAAGTCATTTGCGACAAAATACTTTCACTTTCCAAGCAGCGTTTTGTCGATATTTTATCGCCTATCATTAAGCCCTGACAGTGGTGGAGTAGTAACCAAATGCTACTAAAAACAACAGGTTGATCGCGCCCTAAATACCCTAACCATTCACGCAGAGCATAACAGTGTTCATCGCCACCGTTAACGGCACCTTCTTTCTCCTCAGTGGCCACTTCACCTTCAGAAACTATTGTTTGCGGCTGCCAGACAATGGGCCACGTGCGCACGTCCATAAGGGCTTCTCGGACTTTATTAGAGAGCGCATACGGTGATAAAAACAATAAACTATCAAAGGCTTGCTGTGCATCTAAGGCTAAGCTTTCCTGTTGTTTTATTAATAACAAGTGCAAAATATGGCCTAGACGCAGGGTATGCATACCTTTAAATAACGCGGGCTGTGCTTTAATCAACATGCCTAAATAAATGACTAATTCCTGATAAATAATTTGTTCACTTAATTTATGCGCATTGTAATGCTGCAAAATATATAAAATTTCAGAGGAATCTGTTGGTCGCGTTAAGGTGGTTCGGCGTTGATACACGTCCGCTAAACTTAATAAATGCTGACGCACTAAAATATCCGTAGCGGCCTGTTCCAAATTTATATCGTATTTACCCAGCAAACCTGCGCATTGTCTGACAATAAACCACGCATGCAGATCACCTGCTCGTTCATAAACTTCGGCTAATAAGCCTGCCACCGTCACGTCAAAAGGTTTGACAAAACATTGAAGGCGATACTGTAAATCATGCCGCTGTGCTAATAAACTCAACACTTCTAGTTGAAAATACACATTTTCATTATTCATTAAATGTTGTTGCAATTGCTGGTCTGAATGGCTCTTAAGCTGTTCAAGTACGCTGCTGTCTAAAGGCGCAGTAGCTGCTTTGCTAAAAGGAATGACCTCAAAGAAGGGCCGCTCTGCATCGTGCCCTGTGCTCATCGAAAATTGAAAGTCATGTAAATAATCAATTTTTTCATGGCAAGCTCGGCTACATAATTCGGTTAAATTACCTAATTGCACAGGAATCCCATCCAAATACCCTTGCTGTAAGCTGGCAATAAATTCCAGTAATTCTGCGCGATGCTGCTTTGCTAAATGATTGTGCTTGATGGTCATGACGATTAAGGGCTGATCGGTGCGATCCCAGTGTTGATGCACATAAGCAAGTTCTAGGTGTAAGCGTTGAATCAATAAGCGATTATCCAAGGCTAAATAAAAACCTTTTTGATTTAAACATTGTGGCAAAAAAATCAACGGTTCGCCCGATAAGATATAGAGTTTTGAGGTTGCCAAGATTCGTAATTGGCGCAATGGTCGCCCCGTTAAACCAATGCGATCATTACGGCCAACATGCGTAAAAGCGTCTGCCAATTCACTGGCATCTCGACATTGAATTGGGGCAATTTCGGCTAGCGTTTGCGTTGCAATGCCTAGCTTAGCTAAGGCGGTTTGGACACCGTCATCTTTTGCTAATAATGCAATGTGAATCGTGCATCGACCTGCATTTTGCTGTGTTTGATAGCGTTTTAAGGGGTCAATATCGTCGCGCGTTAATAACTTATCTTGCAGAAGACTGCCTAAAATAAATAAACTTTGCGCCCACACTAAGGGAATATTTTCATTAGCTTCGCGTGGCTGACTATGGGGCTTGGCTTTTTCGGCCTCGATGTGTGACAGGGGAACGCGATAGAGTTCTGGCAGCAATTGCTGTCCGCCATCATTAACACGCATTTTTTCTAATTGCTGACGTTTGTTATACGCGGCCTGTTCATTTCCTGAGAAAAGATAATTGAGTAAGAAGTAACAGAAAAATAACGGCCATTCGCATTCAATAGCCATAAACTGTTTGAGTTCATGTGGGTAATAATGCAAGCGCTTACTGTCTTCTAATAAGGTTTGGTGTCCGTCCAAAAGAAATCGTTTACACCCATAATTCCCTGCTAATTTTTCCTGAATTAAGTCTTCTGTGCGTTGGCGTAAGCTTGGTTTATCCACGGCAAACGCTGGAAAACCAGTAATACTCAATAAGGCGGCATCCACTTCTTTGGACATGGACTCTCTTGGCAATAAGGCTTCCAAGGTGATTCGTGCGCGTGCAATATCGTCACTTATTACATGAATAACTGAGGCTTGTCCGCCTGCTACACCAAATAAATTAAATCCTGATAAAGCTTCCAGTGCAGCTTTTGCCATGCCTACTGAACTGGCGTTTAATTCGGCAATACCATGATTGCTTTTATTGCCACGCTCCCAAATGCCATAGTCTGGTGTACGGTAAGTTCGACTAATGTAGTGCACTAAATTTTGCACAAAATTAACTTCATCAATAGTGAAAACAATCCGTAATCCTGACGCTGTCATTTGCGCCAACATGAGCAAATACAAGGAGGTCGCATCTAATTGTAAGTGCCCCCATTCATCATCTCCCACTACGCTCAGCCCAGTTTTGGTATCGTATTTGGCGTGCAAGGCATCCATGGGATTTTGAGTATGTTTAAAGCGTTCCACTTTTGCAGATTGACGCATCATGGCGGTCAGTAAGCCGCGCATTAATTTAACCACGCTTTGCTCTAACAGATAACAGCGTCCATCGTTGTTCTGTTGGGGACTGCGTCGATACGCCAGTGCCAAGCCCCACGCGGCTAAAATGCTGTAGACATTGTCGCGCACCCAGGCATCTGTGTAATTGCCATGGGCATTAATCGCGGTGCTGGCTGGCAATAACCCGGTCACCCAATCTTGGCGTCGTAAAATAATGCTTTCAACCTGCTGAAAATAAGCATCGAGAGGCGTGTTGTGAATAGAGCTCATGGGCGTAACATAGATTCAAGAAATAACCTTAACAGGGGGGCACTGCCATTAGCAGCACCAATCTCTTAATTATTTGCAACTATTAAGCCATTCAGAAAAAATCTTTATAGTACAAGCGCGTAACGGTGCATGTGCGATAGCGTTGCGCTGTGCTTACGCCTTCTTTGCACCACAGTGTTTTGCTACTAATGCCATCGCACTGTTTTATGGCAGACGCACTGGGCATACCTGACCTGCAAGGCTTAAAAAAGTGAACAATCTATGCCTTTTAACAATAAATCATACTGCGCTTCGATCATCTCTTTTGCCATCATTGCTGGCAAACCCTTAACAAGGATATGTTTATTGCCTAGCCAACCCACCGCATCATCGGCACCTATGCTTAAAATATAACCTACTTCTTGGTGCATATATGGTAAACAAAAAGGCACCAGCCCTGCTTCTTTTAGTATATTTCTGGCAACGGCTTTGCCTTTGCGTAAGGCATTTTGCGAGGTCATGGCATTTGCACCCATGTCAACATAGTGACTGCAATCGCCCGCCGTAAACACATGTGTTAACACCTGACCCTGACTAAGCACCTGCCCTGAGCTATTTGCTTGCAGTGGATAAACGTCTTTTTTCCCCAAAAAAAATAAACTCAAATCTGAACGCTGCACCGTGATACTGTCCGATGCGTTATCATCAAACACTAAGTCCGTGCCTTGTTCGCCTTTAAAATAATGTTGCGGAAATACAGTGATTTTTTTTTCTGCTAAACGCTGCTCAACATAACGCACCATGCTTGCTGGAAAAGGTTCAAGAAGCTGAGCTTGACTATCAAATAAATTAAGCTGGTAAGCAATTTGACAACGCGATAACACCTGTTCAATTGCAAAGGCAAATTGTATTCCTGTTGGCCCTGCACCAATGATATTGATCGCCAGTGCTTCGTTTGCGTAATTAGCCATCAATTTTTTTAACAGGGTGGCTAAACAATGCTGACTTAAGCCTGCTAAATCATAACCACTACTTGCCTTAGTCTGTGCGACATGAGGCGCACCAGTTGCTATCACTAAATAATCAAATTCGATTTTTTTATCCTCAAGTTGGACGTATTGATTGTGTTGCCATGCGAGTAATTGTGACGCATCAAAAGACACTGCGTGCTGAACAAAAGTAAAGTCAAAGCGCGTGGCTAACTCTTGCAAAGGAAGCTGAATATCTGCCAAGGGATGCTGCGCAGTATGATGTAATCGCGTCAAAATTGTGTGAGCAGCCTGTTGATCAACAACAGTAATGTGTGCGCTTGGCAAGCGCTTTCTTAAATGAATTACGGTGGCTAAGCCTGCATAGCCAGCGCCAATAATGAGTATTTTTAAGCCTGTTTGGGTTGTTGTCGTTGTTTTCATGATTAGTTTTATCAAAAATATTCTGCATATCAGCAGACTGACCAGCGCGAGAAACGGTCTAAGCACAAGCTGTCATCGCGGTGGCATAAGCCTTTTACTGGCAAAGGAAAGACACTGAGTGGTAGCAAACCTAACGATTTAGTGGACATAAAATGCAAGCTTAGTCAGCTAAAAAACGCTGATTATCCTTTTGGTTTTCGGCTCACTGCACTGTACACTAGGCATTTTTATCACGCTTAGATGACTTCATGAACAAAAGACTTCTTATTTTAAGCACTTTTGTAATCAGCTTACTTGTGGCGGTTGCTTTTCATTTTGCCCCCACATTAACTGAATCAGCAATACTTGCGCCTCCCGCCACGGTAGTTAATGACAATCAGGATATTGCCAATATTGAAAAGCCATGCTCCAACGAGCACCCTGAATGGCGTGCAGCACAAGTTATTGAAGGGGTAAGCATTGCCGAAGCCCCGGCCTGTGAAGCTGATAACCCCTATACCGTTGCTGCCGCTGTAAAAGGCGTTAATAATATTTCTATGGCAACGTTAATGCAAACCGATTTAGCTCAGGATGCTATTACCCTCAGCGATGATTTGGATCATGATGGCGACCCAGATATTGTCCATATTAAATTAGAAATCGTCGAGCTTAATGGCTCAACCCCTGATGGCGAATTCCCTGTTAATAGCTTTGCTATTGCGCCAGGCATTCAACCTGGTTTATGGGTTTTTGCACCAAAATCGCGGGGCATGGCGGTAAAAAACTTCAATTCAGTGGTTGCTGCGCCCATGTTACGCGCACCCTCGCCTAGTTTGCGTGTAGAACAAGGCGATCAGGTTATCGTTACCGTTGAAAACACCCATTATTTACCTCATACCTTACATTTGCATGGCATAGATCATCCTTGGCATATCGATGGCAAAGACAATGACGGCACTGAAGAGCATCCTATTTTTCCTGGAACCCATGGCTCGTATACCTTTCAGGCGCGTCATGCTGGCACGATGATTTATCATTGTCATGTGCAAACTGCTCAACATTTTATGATGGGCTTAAGCGGTCTTTTTGTGGTTGAAGAAAACCAACCAAATAACTGGGTACAAACCTTTAATATTGGGGCGGGTCAGGTTCGCCATTCTTCCGTGGCCATTAACAATAACTATGCTCAGGAATATGATCTGGTTTATCAATCGCTCGATAAAAAACTCTCCCAAATTATTCAACGCTATATTGACCCTCGCTTAATTGCGCAACAAATGACCCGTGAATACAATATGACGGAATCATTTGAAAATTATTTTTTACTTAACGGGCACGCTTTTCCATACACTTTGCGCGATAGTATTGTCGCGGTAAATGACAACGAAACCATTAAGCTGCGTATCGCTAATTTACAACGCTCTAGCATAGCAATCCATTTTCATGGTCACAAAGCCACCATTACGGCTTATGATGGCGTAACTCAAGCGCCTGCTGCACAAATCACTCGTGATGTCTTCGATATTGCTCCTGCACAACGTCTTGATCTTGATTTAAACACCGCCAACAATGGTTTAAATAGTTATGGGCCAGGCTTATGGATGTTCCATGATCACGTTGCCACAGGCACAACCACTGACGGCATGGAGCCAGGTGGTAACATGGCCATTTTGGCTTATCGCTCCTTAATGGACGAGCAAGGCATGCCAAAAATGCACGAGGAATTATTAACTGAATTATTTAACAAGGCTTATTACACAAAAAAACAAGTGCTGTGGAATCAGGGTGACTTTAGCAAATTGTTAGGTGACGCAGGCGTGATTGCACCCAACTATCTTCATATAATACTTTTTGGACTATGCGCTGGTCTCGCGCTGGGCGGCGTAATTACTGTATTTATCTTCATAAATAAGAAAAAAAACCAATGAAATTATCACTTCTATTCTTTGCAACGACGCTACTTTTTTGTTCTGCTCCTGTCGTTGCCAATATGCCCGCTGCCGGCAATATGAGCATGGATGAAAAAGGCATGATTATGAATGCGAATCCTGATCAATTACCCAGAGATTGCCAGCAAATTTCAGAAACCATAGCCTTAACTATCCGCGCAGGGCGCAAGCACGCATTAAAACTCAATGGCAAAATGTACGCCTTTGATCAACAAGAATGGAACGTTAAACCCTGCACAAAAATAAATATCACGTTTATCAATGATGATCAAATTAGACATCAACTGATGATTCATGGCTTACCAGGCTATCTTTATCCAGACGGCATGTTTCATTTAGAATTAAATGGCGAAGGCAGTTTACAGGCATCATTAATTTTACCTGCGCTAAAGAAGACCTATTTGGTTCATTGCGAATTACCGCAACATGCAGAAAAAGGCATGAAAGCGCAATTAAAAGTGGCGGGGGGCAATGGCGATTTACCCAGCATTCCAGGTCTGAGTGCAGCGATAAAAACTGATCGTTATTTGGTAGATTGGTCACAAGCGACAGTGGCCATTTTATTGCTTTGTGTAGTGATAGGCGCAACGCTACCTTGGTTAGTTATTCGCTTAAAAAAATCTAAGCCATAAAAAAACCCTTTAACGCTAAAACGCTAAAAGGTTTTTTTTTATAAAAGTTACCTATTACACGACAGCAGCATCAACACATTAAACGTCAGAGGCTAACCATCTTGTAAAAAATAACTAACTATTTTCCATAACGTTTATTGAATTTATCCATACGACCTGCAGTATCAACAACACGCTGTTTACCTGAATAAAAAGGATGACATGCTGAACATACTTCGATTTGTAAATCTTTTGTTAATACTGAACCGGTCACAAAGGTATTACCACACCCACACGTCACAGTAATTTGTTTATAATTCGGATGAATTTCTGATTTCATATTGCGTTCACACTGCCCAAGGACGGACTACATACTAATTGAAGAGCCGCGTATAATACGAGCTTAACTATAAAATCGCAACCTCAAATTTAATCTTATGCGTATCATCACATTTAATGCTAATGGTATCCGTGCAGCGGAACGAAAAGGATTTTTTCACTGGCTACAACGCCAACAGGCTGACATCGTGTGTATTCAAGAAACCAAAGCACAACTTGCGCAGCTTACTGCCGAATGCTTTCGTCCTGAAAATTATCATTGTTTTTATCATGATGCTGAAAAAAAAGGTTACAGCGGCGTAGCGTTATACTGCAAACAACCACCCGACACCCTTATCAACGGCATTGGCTGGGCTGAATTTGATTGCGAAGGTCGTTTTATCGAGGCGTGTTTTGGCAACTTAAGCGTTATTTCGTTGTATTTACCCTCAGGCTCATCTAGCGAAGCTCGACAAGCGTTTAAATTTACTATGCTGGAACGCCTGACCCCTTACCTACGCACCCGTGCAGAAAGTGGACGTGACATTATCATTTGTGGTGATTGGAATATTGCTCACCAAAATATTGACCTTAAAAACTGGCGCAGCAATCAAAAAAACTCAGGGTTTTTACCCGAAGAACGCGCCTGGTTATCCGACTTATTTACTCACCAACACTGGGTGGATGCGTTTAGACACGTCAATCAAGATGCAGATCAGTACACGTGGTGGTCAAACCGAGGACAAGCGTGGATGAATAATGTCGGTTGGCGCATTGATTATCATATTGTCAGTGCGTCGTTAAAAACGCGTATTCGTGCCGCCGATATTTACAAAGAGGAACGCTTTTCAGATCATGCGCCACTTAGCATTGACTACGATTATTAACTTTTCAGCCAATAAAAAAGCCGATAGCTAAAACTTACGCTATCGGCTTTCAGTGCTTAGTGAATTAAGTTATGACTTAACCATTAATCAAATAATGCGTCAAAATACTTGCCGCATAACCACCGGCAATGGCTGGTGTCCATTTCAAATGGCTAAAGAAGGTGTATTTATGATTGGATTGTCCCATCAAGGCCACACCTGCGGCTGAACCCACTGATAACAACGACCCACCCACACCCGCAGTTAATGTTACTAATAACCATTGATATAAATCCATATCTAAATTCATATTCAATACGGCAAACATCACTGGAATGTTATCTACGATTGCAGAAATCAAACCGACCAAGATGTTAGCTGTGGTTGCGCCCAAGCCTTCATACATCGCGCCAGATAATAATTCTAAATAACCAATGTAACCTAAACCACCTACAGCAAATACCACACCGAAGAAAAACAATAAGGTATCCCACTCGGCATGACGTACTTTGTCAAAAATATCAAAACCTTCTTCACCTTCAACATGAAATTTAGTTTTTAAGTAATAGCCATAAATCATTAATGCAGACAAACCTACCATCATGCCCATAAACGGTGGTAAATGCAGTGCTTGTTTAAAACTCACAGCGGTAGCAATAGTTAACAAGAACATCCCACAAATCACTAAAGCACCGGGTTTTAACTGCACAGCCGCTTCATCGGTTGCTTTGGGTTGCTCATCAGGCACAGCAAAATACATGATCGCAGCTGGCACCGCATAATTGACTAAAGAGGGAACAAATAATTTAAAGAAATCAAAGAATTCAGCATAGCCTGCTTGCCAAACCATCAGGGTGGTAATATCACCAAAAGGACAGAACGCGCCCCCTGCATTGGCTGCAACCACTAAATTAACAAAGCCAATACTGACAAATTTAGGATTATCTGCACCCACTGCCATCACCACTGCACCCACTAATAATGCCGCAGTCAAGTTATCAGCAACCGCCGATAAGAAGAACGTAATCACACCCGTAATTAAAAATAATTTACGGTAGCCAAACTGCTTTCTAACTAGCCATGAACGCAAGGTCTCAAAGACATTACGCTCTGCCATTGAATTAATGTAAGTCATTGCCACTAATAAAAATAACATTAACTCAGCATATTCTTTTAAATCGTGCTCAAACGCAGCATGCATTGACTCGATGGATACGCCTTTTTGCCCAGCTAAAACGGCCGCATGCGCCCAGATAATACCAGCCGCCAAGATCACTGGTTTAGATTTACGCAAATGCGTAAACTCTTCGGTCATCACAAAACCGTAAGCAACAATAAAAATTAAAACAGTAAAAATACCGCGTTCTGTTCCAGTCATATCAAGACTTTCAAAGCTCTCAGCAAAAACCATTTCTGGTAAAAGCAAGGCAACAAGTAACACCAATAGATTTCGCACCACAGAATCCCCCTCAAGTTTGTTGTAAATTAGATAATAAAAACGGAAAAATTAACTATATAATGTTATCACCATACAATAAATTTTGTCATTTTATGACGTGCAGTATATGATTCTTTGCTGCAATTTTTTGTCCAAAAGACCTTAAAACTCACACTATGTATCAGTATAATCACTCCGACCAAACCCTTGTAAATGAACGGGTAGCCCAATTTAGAAGACAAACCGAAAGCTATTTAAAAGGCGAACTCACAGAAGATCAGTTTCGTGCCTTACGCTTACGAAACGGGCTGTATATCCAAACTCACGCGCCCATGCTAAGAGTTGCGGTGCCTTATGGTGTTTTAAACAGCACCCAATGCCGTATGATTGCCCATATCGCTCGTCACTATGACAAAGGCTATTGCCACTTCACCACACGCCAAAACATCCAATTTAACTGGCCAAAATTAGAACAGGTTCCTGACATTCTTGCCGAACTTGCCAGCGTGCAAATGCATGCTATTCAAACCAGTGGTAATTGTATGCGAAATACCACAACCGACCCGTTGGCGGGTGTTGCACAAGATGAACTTGAAGACCCTCGTCCTTACTGTGAAATCATTCGCCAATGGACAACTCTCCATCCTGAATTTGATTACTTACCCCGTAAATTTAAAATTGCCGTCAGTGGCTCTCAACATGATCGCGCCGCCACGCAATTTCATGATATTGGCGTTCATTTAGTCCGCAATGAGCACCACGAAATTGGCTTTAAAATTTTAGTGGGCGGTGGTTTAGGTCGCACTCCAATTATTGGTCAAGTAATTAGACCCTTTTTAGAAAAACAACATTTATTATCTTACTTAGAAGCTATTCTGCGCATTTATAACTTATTAGGTCGACGCGATAATAAATACAAAGCCCGTATCAAAATTTTAGTTAAAGAAACAGGCTTAGAAAAATTTACGGCGTTAGTTGACCAAGAATGGCAGTGTATAAAAAACACCCTCCTACTTGATGAAGCGCGTCTCAACGAGATCAGCACACATTTTACTTTACCCGCTTACTGCCACCATGATGCAGCGTATGATTTCAGTGCGTTAGGTACGCAAACGCCTGCCTTTACTACCTGGCTCAAACACAATACCGTGGCGCATAAAGTAACGGGTTACCGTGCCGTGGTGCTATCGCTAAAAGCGCCCAATACTCCGCCTGGCGACCTTACCGATCAACAACTTGATGCCATTGCCGACTTAGCCGAACAGTACAGCTTTGGTGAAATACGCTCTACACATCGCCAAAACTTAGTCTTTGCTGATGTTAAAGAAGCAGACTTATTTTCTTTATGGGAAGCCTTGCAAGCACAGCACTTAGCCACCCCCAACATTGGCACCGCCACAGACATTATTTGCTGTCCAGGTTTAGATTTTTGTTCCTTAGCTAATGCAGGCTCCATTGGCATTACCAAAGAAATTAATGATGCCTTAGATGATATGGATTATCTGCATGACTTAGGCGACATTAAAATCAATATCTCAGGCTGCATGAATGGCTGCGCACATCAAAGTGTGGGGCATATTGGTATATTAGGTGTCGATAAAAAAGGCGTGGAATGGTATCAACTTACCTTAGGCGGTTCGTCAGATAATGATGCCGCCATTGGTGAGCGACTGGGGCCAGCGGTGTCTAAACAGGACGTCACACAAGCAATCATCACCATTCTTGAGGTCTATGCCAGTCAACGCGCGGAAGAAGAATCTTTTTTAACTATGGTAAACCGTGTAGGCATTGAGCCATTCAGAGAGCGTGTATATGCAACTGCTTAAAAATAAAGAAATAATTGAAAACACCTGGCAATATTTAGCTATCGATCAGGCTATTACAAACGGCGACATTCTTATTTCTGCACAGCGCTGGCAACAAGAAAAAACCAGCTTAACTACGCACACTGGACAACTTGGTATTCGCCTGCTTGCTTCAGATCAGCTTGCTGACATCGTAGATGCCCTGCCCCATGTTGCAGTGATTGATTTGTACATTACTGATTTTACAGATGGTCGCTCATTTAGTCAGGCATGGTTGCTAAGACATCGGTATCAATTTAAAGGTGAAATTCGTGCCAGTGGCGACTATCTTTCTGATCAAGTTTGTTACTTAGCACGGGTGGGTGTTAATGCTTTCCAACCCAACAACGGCTGTAATGTTAAAAAAGAAATCAATTACTTAAATGACTTCTCCGTGCATTATCAGTAAGAATTAATTACTTTGATGCAAAAAAAAACCTCTTTACAGAGGTTTTTTTTTACTGTCATACACACTTAATTACTCACAGTGACTTAAGCACAAAAAAGTAAAACGTACTGACTACACCTGCAACTCTAAAGATTTATCTTTAATAAATTCTATCGTTAAAGGATAACGTTTTTCTTCGCCACGGCTAGAGCGTATCGCCGCTAATAAACAAAAGAAAATGTTTAATAAAATAACAATAAAATATAACACAACACCAATAAACACCAACATCAATATCGAGCTAATCAAAAAATAAAGAATACTGGTTAACTGCCAATTTAACGCATGCCTTGCATTTTCTTTAATACGCCCATCATCTTTTATCAAATACACCAATAAAGACGGGATAAAGCCAAAAAAAATACCCCCAAAATGGGTTAATACAACTGCCAAACGTTCATTTTCTGTACTTTTTAATACTGAGTCACTCATTCATTACTCCTATAAATAATAACGGGGATGATTGTAATCATTCGCTCTTCCATTTTCAAAGTGGGGAAGTGAACACTTACAGATGATTAGTATAAACACTGATTAAATAAAACACTAAAACATGCTATTTTTTTTATTTGCGCGATTAAATTGCACTTGAATTAACCATTAAATTAAATTGAATTAAATTCTGATGTTACGCATGGCGCCTCCAAAAAGCGTATCATTTCAGGATGGATAAAGAAAAAACAGAGTTATACACGGACTACCTGATTTGCAACATCGACGGACTTATCGGCGATGCTGGATGGTGATGTAAGCCACAATCAAAT
>QYQN01000068.1 GCA_007280895.1 Methylococcaceae bacterium | reverse complement strand
GCTTGACGACCATAATTCCACGGATCGCCAGTATTCCAAACAATGCCACCGGCTTCTTGCAAAGTGCCGTTAGGGTAGAGCAACTTAGCGCCCGCCATGCCGACATTATCAAAATGTACAAAGGTGGCCAGTAATTCATCTAGCCAGTGCGCGGTCACTTCGGTGTCGTTGTTGAGCATAACAATATACTCGCCTCGTGCCGCCGTGCCGCCTCGGTTACACGCACGAATAAAACCTTGTGGTTCGTCGTTGCGCAAGTATTGGATACCTTTAATCCAGATTGGAATCTGTGAGCTGGCATCTTTTGATCCATCATCGACAATGATGACTTCAAAAGAAGCTTGATTGACAGCAAAAAGTAAAGAGGCTAGGCAATGATAAGTCACCGGAAACTTGTTGTGCACTGGAATAACAATGGACACGCGTGGGTTGGCTTCGTAAGGAAATTTAAGCGGTGCAAAAACTTTGTCGTTTTCGGTAAAGCCACGCACGAGTTGGGCGTGGGCGCGGACTAATTGCTCGATTTGGTCGGTGATGGGATTGGCAACTTGGTCGTGGGTATTAGCCAGTTTGGATATTGCGCCTAATAGCGATTCGTAGCGAAAACCAGCGATGCTTGATAAGGCTGGTTTCAGACCCTCTCGATCGTATTGTTGTAATGCGCTTTCTGGCGTAGACATATAAGGCGTAATAACGACAATATCTCCAACATGTATGCCATTCTCACTGCGCACAGTAAAAAGATGAGCGCGTCCATCAAAAACGTGGGCGGGTAACGGAAGGTGAAAATGCATACCGCCGTCGTGTACGTTTGCATTGTCGGCACTAATAATTAGTCCATTCTCCAACACACACATACGGGTAGTCTCTGCACCACTCACTAAGCTCACTTCACCCACAATAGCCGTACCGCTAAGTTCAAGAGTGCTACGAATTGTGACTTGACTGGCTTGAAAGGTTTTCGGCGAACCCGGCAAAGGTAAACCCGTTTTTAATTCACGTACTTCAATTTCATGATCTTTACCATCCATAAGCCATGTTGGTGGTGTAAAAAGAAAACCATGTATGCCGTCGCCCACTTTGGCATCTTCTAAATCACCTCGATAATTCTCCGCAAGGGCGCGTCCAAGTGGTCGACCATCAGCAATAATTTCTACCGTCAAGCGTTCGTCACTCCCCGTCATGGCTAACCAGCCAGCGATTTCAATGGCATCACAACGCTCCAATAGACCGATTATGCCTGTATGTGAAAACGGCTTACATTGGGTAACCAAAACGTCACCGTCGACTAAAACCACTACCAAGGTTGCCGTCCCTTGGACTCGGCAGGGCAGTTGGACTATAAATCCTTGCGGTTCGGTGGCATCATCCGCTAAGCCGAAGCGTATGGCTAAGTCCTGTCTTATTGTTATTGCCATTGTTACGCCTGTAAATTCGGCATCAAATGGGATATACATTTTTGTGTTTGGATTAATCATTAAGCCAAGGTGACTCACCTTATGCTCAGGGTCGTGTAAAGCACCGACTATTTGCAAGCCTTTTTCATTATTACTGAGTGTATCGATTACTAATTTAATCGACACATTGCTTGCATCTAAACTTTTAATAGGTGCGTCACCAAGTATCGGAAATTTACACGGTGTATTAGTTGATGGCTTTAGCGTTTCTTTTTTTGTCTGTGCATCTGCCACTATTGCTTCTGGGTTGCTTGCTGTACTTAGCGTCTCGGCAACTGATTTACTGCTCATAGTAGAATTATCAGCTAGGGTCGACGCAGCAGTTTTGCGCTGTTCAGTACTCGCTAGATTTTTTTTACTGACTGTCTTTTTATTGTTGTCCATACAACATCCTATAAATAGTTAAATTAAAAATCCTTACGTACTTCAGGGCACTTTACTAGCGCAAATCTGCGCTACAGCCCAATCTGCTTAGCAAGGCTTCATATTGCTGTATTGATTGCCTGCGGTCATAGTGTTCAATGATGGTTCTGCGGGCATTGGCGCTCAATTTTTTTTGCAAGTTTGGATCGAGTAAGACGCGTTCTATCTGGGCTGCAATTTGTGTAGGTGTTAAAAAGTCTGCTAACAGTGCGTTGTGATTATCTTGTAATAGCTCGGTCACGGGGGCAGTGTCAGAGGCGACGATGGCGCATTGGCTTGCCATGGCTTCTAGCAACGACCATGACAGTACGAAGGGAATCGTTAAGTACACGTGCACGGCGGATACTTGCAGCAGTTGGCAGTATTGGGCAAAACTCAGGTGCCCTACAAAATGAATACGGCTGCTGTCCAGCGATACTTCGGCGAGCATTTTTTCGCGATAGGTCTGCCCTAAGGCTAAGCGGGTGCTATAACTGATGTCATCGCCACCTGCAACCAGCACCTGTAGTTTGGGTCGTCGCGCCATCAGGAGTGCCGCCGCGCGGATGAACTGATGAAAGCCACGATAAGGTTCTAAGTTGCGTGTGGCGTAGGTTAAGATTTCCTCGCCTTGGCGGAGTTGGCGGCCATCGGCTAAGGTAAATCGGGCATGGCTATCGGGTTTACAGTGTTCGATATCGACACCTTCATGAATGACTTCAATGCGGTGATGATACGCTTGTGGAAACAAGTTTTTTTGCCACTGCGTTGGGCTAATGGCGGCATCAGCTTCATTTAAAGCCAGCAAGGTGTAGGCATTGGGCGTTTTTATGTCAACTTCTTCGGGATTGACATTGATAAATTCAGGGTCAAACACCAGTTCGGCGTGGTCGCTTGGATAGTAATATTCACAGTAAGCAAGATAACAGGTGTTTGGGAACACATCTTTAATAAACAAGCCATCGCCAAAACCAATATGCGCAACGCTTAGCTTAGGGTAAAAACCTTGGCTTTTTAGTGTGCGTAATAGTGTGCGAACCGTCACGCTGTTATGCAGCATGGTTTGAGCATAGCGCCCCGTGTCGGCATTGGCTTGAGTAGCGCCATAACGTTTGATGGTTAATTGTGCCCAGATTGCTGCACTGAAGGCGTGCGCGTCGGTCTCTTGGCAGATCACCACGATGTGCTGAGTGTACTGAAGACAATACTCAATCAAGCCTTTAAATTGCCCGGGAAAGCGATGATGAATAATGAGTATCTGCATCTTACACCTTGTTAACGCTGATATTTGATGCCGCACACAAGGCGGTAAGGTCAACACGCGTGGGCTGGTAGGGGGTGAGTAGCCCTAGGGTTTGTCGTTCTTCAAGTTGATCAAGAGCCTTGTCTATATCATCAAAGGCAATATCTTTTAAACTCCAAATAGCATATTGCCACCACGCCAGTTGTTCTAAGCGTGCAATGCGCGTATCGCAAAAGCGCATTTTTTTTATTCGTGCAGGATTGCCAGCAACAATGCTGTAAGGCTGTACGTCTTTAGTGACCACAGCGTGTCCTGCGATGATGGCACCATTGCCCACGTTTACGCCAGGTTTGATGTATGCTCCAATCCCTATCCAAACATCATGACCAATCATGATGGGTTTGATTGCATGGGGCGCACGGCTAAGTGTGCTGCTAAAGCGTTGGTGTTTTTGATAGGCTTCGCCCTCGGTAAAGTCAAAGCCACAGGCAAAAAATTCATCTCGATCAAGGTATTGAATGGGGCTGGTACTGAGCCAATCGGTGGGATGATCGCCTCGACCAATTTGAACATTTTGTGCGATTGATACATAGCGTCCAATATTGGCAGCAAAATAAAAACCACTTACGCCATAACTGAAGGCACCCAGAGTGCAACTGTGATGGATTGACATCCATTTAATGGAACACGGTGGTTCAAACTGACACTGTAAAGGCAGGGTTGTTGCGCCTGCGCTCCATAAGGTGTTGATACCTTTATGATGGAGTAGGGTAATCAGCTCATCGGTTAAATACACGTTCATGACTGACTGGTCGCTTTTTTGGATTTCGGTGGTTTCGGTGTCTTCGCTACTGAGGCAACTCGACGTAAGCCCATGCGTACTGGTTTTGTACTGCGCTGCGCCTCGTCTGCAAAGCTACCCACTGATAGTGCGTTTGGCACCACTTCTTCTATCTCATGGTTTTTAACAACACCCAAACGTTCGGCAAGATTATGATCACTTTGAATGTCGCGCAGTTGCCAGTCATTCCAGTGTAAGGCAATGGGTTTAACGCTGGCTTCACGTAAGCCAAAGGTAAATTGGCTATCGGCAGCTCCTGCACTTAAGGCGTTGCGCAGTGCAAATTGTTGGGTGGGCAAATGATATAAACCAATGCTGTCGTAGCCATCGCCGTCCCAATCGCCCACAAGGGGTAAGTAGTCTTCGCCTGCTGTACCAAACTGAAAAATATAGTCTGCGGCGCCGCTGGATAACTGATTGCGTAAGTAAAACAGGCTGTTGATAGGATCATATAAACCGATGCCGTCAATGCCATCGCCATCCCAATCACCTGCCAGTGGCAGGTAGGCTTGGGCGGCTGTGCCAAAGCTAAATTGACGGTCGGCTTGACCGCCTTTGCCCGTGTGATTAAGAAAAAACTGTGCTGTGCTTGGATCGTAAAGCCCTACGTTATCCCGACCTGCCCCATTCCAATCGCCCGCAATGGGCAACCAGCCGGCCTTAGCTGGACCAAAATAAACGGTGTTATCTGGATAGCCGCTGTCATCTTGATCGCGCAAATAAAATAAGGACGTGTTGGGGTCGTAAAGCCCACTGCCCATCTTGCCACTGTTTGCCCAGTCCCCCGTTAATGGCAACCACTGTTCGGCAGGGTACGCAAACTCAAATAATCGGTGCGAATGCTCGGCGGCTGGATTACGAATCAGGAAAATAGCTTTCTCTGGATAAAACAAGCCGACAGTAAAGGGTTTGGGCTGTTTTTTTTCGTTGATAATGTTAAGCGGCGCAGGCGTGGGGTTATGTGCTGGGTTGCTGGGGGCAAACCATCTCGCCAAAGCATGTAAAAACTTAGACTTGTGCATGACATTCCCGAGTAAGTGGTGCGTGTGCAATGCGGTCAATATCCAGCTGATAATAGTCGTTGAGTATGTCTGCATACTCGTGTCCAAAATGCAGCTCGCTTGGTGTCATTGCGTTAACCTGTGTTACCGATGCCATTAATGCCGCATTAATGATCTGGGCATCGAGCGTCAATGGCAGCACGCGTCCATAACCGCTGTGGCGTATGCGTTCGGCTAAGGCACCTAAATCAAAGGCAACGGGATACAAGCCTGCTTGCCATGCTTCTGATAAGGTGTAAGAAAATGTTTCTGGCCACACGCTTAAAAAGGCCGCCACTTGACACGGCCACGTCGCCAGTTTTTGTGGGAGTTCGTCTTGGGTATAAACACCAGCAACATGAACATTGGCTAAGCGTTCTAAGCGTTGATCATCCAGCGTATAGCCAAACACAATAAACTCTAAGGGCAAGCCCTGTTTTAATGCCGCTTTAGCACAGTTAAGTAATAAGGAATAACCTTTGTGCTCACCGATTGCGCCGATAATAGCTATGCGATAACTGGCTTCGGTTTGATAACGTGGCACAGTACACACCACACTGTCTTCTGGATGCGCCTGTACTCGTATGTTTTTTAAGGGGTAATGTGTGCTAACGAGGGTGGCGGTTGCCTGTGAGGGCGCAAAAACTTGTCTAGCGGCACGCAAGTTAGCCCCGTAAAAGTTTCGCCAAGCGGTCATCGTTCCGCCTAACGCATCCAGTTGTTGCGGTAAACCTAAGCCGGGTTGCGACTCGTTTAGAGGATTGATACGTAAACAACGATCACAGGCAGCAACGTCCAGCTGGCTCTCGCCACAATAATGTTTGCTTTCGTCAATCATGTTAATGCTTGGACACACGGTGTAATAATCGTGCAAGGTTACATCGTATTCAACGCCTAAGTGTTCGGGGACTGTCCAAATAGCATGAGGTAAATGTAAAACATGATGAAAATGGGCATGCCAAATCCCCAGTTGCTTAAGATCCCTCAGCACCTCTTCAAAGGCGTTATCACCTTGATAACATAAACAATAGGCTTGACCATACGCACGAAGTTGCCAATGCCCTTGTTGAGTGCGCGTGAGTGCTAATGACGCCAGTGCGTTATTTTGTAAACGCTTGGCTAATTCATCAACATGCTTTTGAGTACCACCGCCTGCGTCGTGCGTAATAAAGAGGAGATAGCCCTTGGCGTAAGATTTCAAGGCAGCTAGACTTAATCGATTTCGAGCATAACGAAGTGGATTTTGTGCCGTAAAACGCTCAATGGTCAGCGCATAGTCTGGGTACAATACCTGAAGTTGCTGTAAATTTTTTTTCATCAAACTTGTCTTTTGCGCCTGAAAAGAGATCGCACCATGATGCGCTACAAAGGCATCGCACGCGGCAACATGACGCCATCCTAAAGCTGAGGCACGTAAACAGAAGTCATTTTCTTCAGCATAGCCTTTACCGAAACGACTTTCATCAAACTCGCCCACATCGTTCAGTGCCTCTCGTTTGATATACATACAAAAGCCCACTGCGGTGGGGATGTTCATCACAATGCCTGCATTAACCGTGGCACAGTGCTGAGCAAGCTGCGCTAAAACGGTTGCCTCAGGCATTGGATTTTCTGCACAGCTTAGGGGGAAACTTAACAATGAGGCATTATTTGAAAAAGGCGTGACTGTGGCTATATTAGCTGCTGAAAATGCAGCGGTGTGTAAGCGTGTCAACCAGCCCTTGGTGACTACGGTATCGGCATTAAGTAACACCACGTCGCGGTGTGGATGTTCACGCATTCCATGATTAACCGTTGCCACAAAACCTAAATTATGGGGATTTTCACGCAAGGTAAACGCGCCTGAACTTGCCCAGGCTTGCAGCATTTTAGTTAACGTAGGGTCTGGGCTGGCATCATTGATAACAATTAATTGGTACGGTTCTGCACTATGCTCAAGCACACTGCGAATACACACCAACGTTTCTTGTAAGCCTTTAAACACCGGTAAAATAATGTCGATCATTGGCTCAGCTTGACACGGCTGAGGTAAACGCAGCACCTCCGTAACGTCTAAGCTTAACCGAGCTGGAATGCTTTTTTCTGTTCGTAAGGCTTGTATGATGGGGGCAAGAATTTGTTGACGTAACCATTGGTTAGCATGGGCCTGCACCTGAATGCCATTAGCTAACACCTGCTCTGATTGACTATTTAACAAGCTGGCTTGTGCGTCCAGCAAGGTGTTAATGACGGTATCATAAGACGTAAAAACAAGAGGCGGAGCTAATACCGCCACGTTAGTGCCCGCTATATGCAGTGCTACCACTCGACAAGCATCCTCAGCGGTTGTGGAGTCAATTCGAAAATAAAAACCACAGGCTAATGGAGCGCTGGTTGCAGAAGCGTTAACGGGCGCTTTCGGCCATGAGTTTGCAGATAAGGTCGCCACAATTTTCCCGTTAATGATTAAATCTAGGTTAACTGCTTTAGTCGGTGCCTGTTTTTGATAAATCCAGCCACTGACTAACTCATTATCTACGCGCTCAAGAACGCCCACATAGTGCGCTTGATAGCTCAACACAATGGGGGCTATCAGCGGATTTTCAGTGCTAAATTTAACTACAAGCTGATGGGGATGACCGTCGTTGACGCTGGGCGGCAAAGGAACATTAATCCGCCAAAACGGTAAGTCATGATGCAGTTGACTAGATACGGGCAGTATTTCAACAGATCTTGCTTCACCATCAATAAAAAGCTGAAACACAGGAAATTTTTGCCTGACACTACGCGCTTTAATTTGTCCAGTTAGACATGAGCCATCGCTTAGCTGAAAGTGTGCCTCGAAGCAATCAAGCCCCAAGCGATAAGGTGAGCCTAACACGCGTTGTTGGGTATCGACACTCACTACGTCAATGTCATACCTGTCACCCTGTAAACAGGCTTGCTCAAATTGCCATGCCCAACCACACGATAAGGCTTTGCCATTAATGTCTACACCGGCTTTATCGGCAGTGAGGCGCTGTTGGTAGCGACCATTTAAATACACGTCCAGTGTTAACGCTTTATAAGGATTGTTTTCATCAATGCAGTAACCCTGCACAAGATTGCCCTCTAAACTCAGCATCGCAGCACGAAGTGTTATTGGTTCAAACGGAATAAATACCGCCAACAGTGCTTTTTCATCGACGGCTAAGCGCGGTGCTTTAAGGGCTAGCACTAAGCGGGTGTTGGATGCCTGGGTAAAAACAGCTAATTGCGCTGTTTCTATATCCTGAAAACTTACCTGCTGTTGACTAAGCCCATACACATGACCTTGAATAAAACGCAGCTCGATAGTGAGTGGCTCGCAAGCGATAGCAAGCAATGTAAGTGTGGCACTACTGACTACACAATCAAAAAGTGGGTAGGTGAAATGTAAATAGATTCGTCCATCTTTTAATAACAGAAGGTCTGTGTTGGCTAACGCAATACTGTGCCAAAGTTTGTCTTGAGCTTGTTGACTAATCTTTGCCAATTCGTGCTGCAATAAACGGTGTACTTCAGTATGTAAATGGCCTAACTGATTTGGCAAAAGTGTGGCCAAAAAATCCCAAGAAAGTGTATTTTTAAGTGTTATTTTATACTCACCGCTGGCGTCGCATAGTTCATAGCTTTCACCTACACGGGGCGGAGTTACTGGCAAAACAAAAATAAGATAGTTATACGCCGTGCTTTGCAGTGTGCTGATAAACGTCGTAGGTAAGGCCACGGTATTAAATTTAACCGACAAGCCTTGCTGTAATTTTTGTACCGAGTGCAGATGAATAATAACTAGGTCCGCACAGCAAATACCTTGAAATAGGCATTGCTGTGTTATTAAACCAAAGTGTTCGTCGGTATTAAGCAACAGCGCATCTTCTTTTTTCATGATTGCGTATCGGTTGATTATTATTTGGTAGCGTGCAGTGTGGTCATAGCTGCGCCACTATGACACGACAAAACTAGCGGAATCTGATATCTGCACACCGATCAACGTCAGTTGTGAGCCATCACTGAATGTCACCACGGTGTCACTGCCTGAAATAACCGTACTGGTTACTGTATCTGAACCACTTGCAATTTTGTCGCGTGCCGTATCAAAGCCTGTAACGGTGTCAATTTCACCGCTTACGGAACCTTTAACTAGGGTGTCTCTGCCAGTCCCAGCAACTAAGCTAATAAAGTCATTACCTTTGCCCGCATCAATATAATTAGTGCCACTGCCATCACCCACCACTCTCACCACATCATTACCATCACCAGTACTAATGATATTATTTCCTTTCCCTACCGTAACCAGATCATTACCCTGACCCGTAATAATTGTGTTATTACCATCGCCTGCGGTAACCGTATCGTTGCCAGCTCCGGTATCCACTGCATTATTACCGTTACCTAAACGCACTGCATCAGCACCACCTGAAAGGTAAATGGTATTATTACCATCGCCCGCCAAAATTTTGTTATTGCCATAAGAATCTGTCGCCGTGATATAAACGGAATCATCTCCTGCAATAAGTGAAGTGCCTAATTGATCATTAAGATAAACACGAGAAACACCATCGTTGACCACGAGATAGTCACCTCCGTCTGAAAAATCAGACACGTACTCATACTGTTGATTATCTACGCTATAAATCGTCACGCCTGACGACGTTAGTTGAGTGGTATTTCCCGTTGCTGCAAAAAGCGCCAACTGAACCGCCCCTGTTAATGTTGCCATATTGTTTACTCCTAAATCGATGTGTGTAATGTAATTAACGTAAGGCTTGGTTGAAATTAAACATCTAAGGTCATGAGTCCTGAAGTAACGGCTACGCTACTAACGCCTGTTAAGGCAACGGCTTTTATTGCTGAACCGTTCCAATACGACAGCACATCGGTTGTGGCATTAAAATACCAATCGCCCTGCCCAAGCACGGCACTCGCATTAGCTACGGGGGCGTTATCTGGCGTTCCATTAGTCCCTACACCATCAAAATCTAGTGTCACAGCAATACTGGTTCCCCCCAAACCTACCAGTGAAGAAAGCAACTTCATGGAGGTTGTGCCCGTCACCGTCAACGCATCGTCATTGGCGAATTTTACGCCTCCATAAACCAAGGTATTGCTGGCTTGAAGTACTGAAAGTGACACCGTATCACTGCTATTTAAGGTAATAATACCAAGCCCTAACTGATGGGCATTAGGCGCTAAGCTGGCTAACTCGGCACCTGTTCCTGTTATTGTTAATGCCGCCATGCCATAGGTTTTATAAGAAGTTAATGCAGCGTTAGCGGTTGTAGCTGTCAACACATTGGTGGGCGTGGCTG
>QYQN01000017.1 GCA_007280895.1 Methylococcaceae bacterium | reverse complement strand
GAGCTTGGCTGTTTGATTGATTCGTAACAGGGCTTTGTTACTGCTTAATGTGACGCTGGGCGCTAAAGTATCGCCACCTATGCTGAGCTTATTACTGGCAGTGCCTTTATTACCTGCTATGTCGGTGTAACTGCCTGCCGCAATGCTGAGTGTGCCGTTTAGGTTGTTGACGTTAGCTGTGGGGGTAAACGTTGCCGTGTATGTTTTGTTGTCACCGCTGTTGCTTAGGTTGCTGAGCGTGCCACCTTTAACAGCCACATCGGTCATGCTAAAGCCACGAATCACTTTGCTAAAAGTAAATGTCACTTCGCTTACTTCGCCTGCACTCAGGTTGTCGTTATCAGTTTTTATAACAAGCTTAGGTTTTATGGCTTTTGCGCGAAGCAGCGCACTGCCTTGAAAGACTGTTTCATTCATAACAAATTTAACCTGCGTAAAGTGAAAGATTATTTTTAAATCGTGATATTGATCTTAGGCAAAGAATCATATTTATTGATTAAGTGCTTTCCTTATGGCTAAAAAGGAATGCGTTACAAGCCGAATTGGGTCTTAGAATAATCGCATCACATAACTTCCACAATCATCGTAATGAAGGGTATTTATAATTTATTTTCTCTCTTTCTCACCCATTTGGGTGATACCGCTTTAAAAAAAAATCACTTATATTCTCACTGGAAATGAAAATATTGGCTTTTATTAACACTGCAAATAAATAAATAATTAATACAATACATTAAAAGCATATTGTGCATTTCAACTAGTATTTTAAGCAAAAAATGACTGAATCTTAGCTTTTATTGAACGTTAGTAGGACGGCTTAATGCTAAGATCTAGTGACTCATGATCTACAACTTTAAACATAGATAGGCCTTATTTATTTATTGCAATTTTAGAAATAGTGATTTGTCTTACTTTTTAAGAATTTCTTCCAGAAAATGTGTAAACAGAAATAATTAACTTAATCAAAAAAGAGTTAAAAAAATAATCTGAAATGCCACGTTTTGTCGCGAGTGTAATGCAAACTAGCATTATTGTTCTAGCAACATGACCTTACCAATACGTTCATGCGTATTTTATTAATACTTAAACTCGGATAGCCACAATGTATAACCAAGCTAAATTTGATACTGTTGTAGAAACATTATATGCCGTTAGAAATAATGAAAATGATTGGGGCTATGCCCTGAAAGCCTGTGCGGATCTTTTAACTGACGTTGATATCTTTGTTATAGAAGAAAATAAATTAACCAAGGAAAAAGTGTTTTATTCTTCAAGTCATACGGGCCGTGGGCAAGATATTAAGGTTGTGTGTGCGCATAAAAAACAGTTATTTAATGAGTTAAATCATAATAGTAAACATGTAAATGACGACTTTTTAATATTTAACACAAGTCTTCCTCCTAATAGTAAAGACACTACAGAACATTTTAAAAACAACAACTTGGCAAGTATTCATCAAATTTTTTGTTATACCATTACTTTTAATTCTATAAAATTTACCTTTGCTATCGTGTTACACGCCGACCACTCTGAGTTTTCTGAAAAACAAGCAACCATTTGTCAACGCCTTGCTTTCCATATAAAAACCGCCTTTCTTCTGTTAATTGCTCATAAAAACTTACAATCACATAGTCATTTGTTTTTTGACATTTATAACGCCTTAGATATTCCTGTATTTATAGCTAATAACTTAGGTAACATTGATTTTATGAATACCGCCGCCCAGCAATTATTAACTGAAAACACGCATGCAGTCACTGAAATACCCCCTCTTGACACGCTTAGTTATCAATATTTACACCGCAAATTTGTTCTAAAACCTATTGATGGTATTAATCATTTTTTTGTCAGTAATAATCTTAATTTTTTAGTCGCTGAAAAGACGCTTATCAATGAATTATCTTCTTATAAGCTACTGTTATTTTTAGATATTAAGCTTAAATAAAATAATGAAACTGTACAGCTTATTCGTAATTTGTACCAATTAACACCTGCTGAATTAATTCTTACCTTAGAGCTTTTAAAGGGTACTTCGCTTACAGAATATTCAACAAATTATAATATTAGTGTCAATACTTCACGCACCCATTTGAAATCTATCTTTAAAAAAACCAACACCACTAAACAATCTGAGCTATTAAGCCTACTCTGTCGCTTAGTCACGATGACGTCCATTTTTACCGCTAGTGCTTGATGACTGGTAACAACACTAGCTCTCCTTGCGCACCGTGGTTTAGGCAAGGCTTACAGTAGGGATACATTTATTTATTCAGTGCATATAAATTTGTCTTGCCTGCGGCTCAGTTTTTAAAACACACGAGACCGTACACTCAAGGCGGGACAAACCGAAAGGGCTTAACTGTTCGCCCTGAGCTTGTCGAAGGATGGACGGTTAAACTGTTCAGAGTTCGATCATTCGACAAGCTCATGATTACTACAAACGGCTTAAGCTTCTTACACTGTGGCACCTTAAGTTGGTAGCCCGTTATTATGACAAAAACACTAACATAAAAAATTAGTCGCTCACTACAGCAAGTCTTCAACAGCTAACGCTATTTTACTCTTGCAGCCATTGCCTAAAGAGACTGCTTCACGTTGATCAAAGCTGATCATCGTCACAATACTGCACCTTAATCAGGCTACATTTTTTGGCTTTCTAAGATTTGTTACTCACTGCACCTGTTTGACGCACGCGCGTAACCAAAATAGCTCGTTAGTGTGTGCTGTTAAGCTTGCTACCCTTTCTTTATCTTAAATCTTGGCTACCAACTTAAAGAGGGACACAGTTAAGGGTTAAGCCGTTCGTGGTGAGCCTGTCGAACCATAAGCGGCTTAACCATCCCTCCTTCGACAAGCCCAGGCCGAACGGTCAAGCCTTGTTGAGTGTCCCGTGTTAAGTTGGTGGCCTAAACCTTGATGTATTTATGCCCGTTGTTAATGAATACTTAGGTAAATTAAAAGTGGCATATTTCATGCTGAAATTATTACAAACTTAAATCACTTAATAATGACGCCATGAAATCAATCTGGGAAAACTATAAAACTGATGCGGCTTACGATGAATTGATGTATTCAGAATCTCAGCCACGTCCAGTAAGCCACCGTTTATGCCAATACCTAAATACTTTAAAAAAAACAGATTTTGATCAACGTAAAATGGCTGCCGAATTAGCCATCATGGAAATGGGCATTACTTTTACCGTTTACAGTGATGAAGGCAATATTGATCGTGCCTGGCCTTTTGATATTATTCCACGCATTATTGATATTAAAGAATGGCAAAAAATTGAACAAGGCTTAAAACAACGCCTCACCGCATTAAACTGTTTTATTAGTGATGTTTATGCCAATCAAGAGTTTATTAAAGCCGGCAAAATTCCTAGCGAAACAATTAATAGCTCAAAAAACTTTCGTCCCGAATGCGTAGGCATGAAACCCAAACATTCAGTCTGGGCTAATATTTGTGGTTCTGACCTTGTTCGCGATAAAGATGGCGTGATGTATGTCTTAGAGGATAACTTGCGCGTGCCTTCTGGCGTATCGTATATGTTAGAAAATCGGGTGATTACTAAACGCGTTTTTCCTGAGTTACTGCAAGATATTAATATCCTGCCTATTGATGATTATCCTACTCAACTTCAAGATATGTTGTCATCACTTGCTCCGCATCCTGTTGGCAAACCTCAAATCGTTGTGTTAACCCCTGGCATTTATAATTCTGCCTATTTTGAACATGCTTATTTAGCCCAACAAATGGGCGCGCAATTAGTTGAAGGGAGTGATTTAGTCGTTAAAGAAGATGATTGCGTGTACATGAAAACCATTGAAGGACTTGAAAAAATTGATGTCATTTATCGACGTATCGATGATGATTTTCTTGATCCTGAAGTATTTCGTGCCGATTCAACCTTGGGCGTGCGCGGCTTAATGCGTGCTTGGAAAGCAGGCAATGTTGCCCTGGCTAATGCACCCGGTGCTGGGGTTGCTGATGACAAAGTGGTCTATGCTTACGTCCCTGAAATGATTCGTTATTTTCTTAACGAAGAACCTATCTTACCCAATGTTCCTACCTATTTATGCAGCATTTCAGAGGATATGGAATATGTGCTGGATAATTTGGCTAAATTAGTGGTTAAACCAGCGAATGAATCGGGTGGTTATGGCATGTTGGTGGGACCTCACGCAACGGCTAAAGAAGTTGCTGCGTTTAGAAAAATTATTCAAGAAAATCCACGTAATTATATTGGTCAACCCACCTTAGCTATTTCCACTGCGCCCACTTTATGTAAAGGCAAACTTGAACCACGCCATATCGATTTACGCCCCTTTATCTTGCAAGGTGAAAATACTTTTGTTACTGCTGGTGGTTTAACGCGCGTGGCACTTAAAAAAGGCTCACTGGTCGTCAACTCTTCGCAAGGGGGTGGCAGTAAAGACACGTGGATTATCAATATGGAGGAAAACTAATGTTATCCCGCTCAGCAGAACGTTTGTATTGGCTTGCTCGTTATATGGAACGCACTGAAAACACAGCTAAATTAGTCAGTGTACACATGAACTTATTAATGGATTTACCCAAAGATGTAGAAATGGGCTGGCAACAACTTATTAGTATTAATGGTCAGTCCAGTTCTTTTAGTGATCACACTAAATTAGCGAATGAACGTAACGTCACACGCTTTTTATTAGCTGACACCAGTCATTCTGGTTCGTTAATTTCATCATTAAATGCCGCCCGAGAAAATATTCGCACCACCCGCGAACTCTTGCCTGATGAAGCGTGGCAACAAGTTAATGAAATGTATTTGTTTGCTAAATCAAATCTTGATTCCCTGACTAATCGGAGTAGCCGTGTGCAATTTCTCAATGAAATTCTTAAAGGCTGTCAGGGCTATAATGGTTTATTGTCCAGCTATATGAGCCATCATCATCCGTATCGTTTTATACGTTTAGGCAAAAATATTGAACGCGCTGATATGACCAGTCGTATCTTAGATTTAGCGTCGTTATTACTTTCTGAATCGCGCAGTGCTAATCTTAGGCAATATGAAACCTTGCTATGGATGAATATTCTCTCTTCGTTAAATGCCTTATTAATGTATCGCCAGCATGTTCGCAGTCGAATTGATGGCGATGACGTCCTCAATTTTTTACTCTTAGATAAAAAATTACCGCGTTCGATTGGCTGTTGCTTAATTGAAATTTATGATTGTATTAACGAACTACCCAATCATGATTCATTACCTAGTAAAACCGCTGAATTACAAGCCTATGTTGATGCCATTGATACACATCAAACAACCCAATTACAACTACGCATGATTTTGGATGAGTTACAAAATCAATTAAATGAACTTCATCAACAAATTGTCAGTAATTGGTTTTTAAAAATTACGCCGCAATAAAATACTGCTAAGCTCAGTTTTTTTACTTGTGCTATTTTTATGCAACAGGTTACATTGTTAAAAACTGACTTAACTTTAAAAGCATCATGCAGATATTTCTTGTTGGCGGCGCAGTACGCGACAAATTACTAAATTTTCCAGTAATCGAACACGATTGGGTGGTGTTAGGAGAAACACCAGAAACAATGAAGAAACAAGGATTTAGATCTGTTGGACGCGACTTCCCTGTGTTTTTACACCCACAAACTCAAGAAGAATACGCGCTGGCTAGAACAGAACGAAAAACAGCTCCTGGCTATACTGGCTTTAGTGTTTATGCGTCACCTACAGTGAGTCTTGAAGAAGATTTACTGCGTCGTGACCTGACCATTAATGCCATGGCAATGACTGCTGACGGGTCGATCATTGATCCTTATGGTGGACAACGTGATGTAGCTGAGCGTATTTTTCGCCATGTGTCGCCCGCCTTTAGTGAAGACCCTGTACGTATTTTACGGGTGGCACGTTTTGCAGCCCGTTATGCGCATCTTGGTTTTACCTTAGCACCTGAAACCCGTGCGTTGATGCAGACGATGGTTGCTTCTGGCGAGGTTGATTATTTAGTTGCTGAACGGGTGTGGGCTGAGTTGTTTAAAGCCTTGCACGAATTTACGCCTTCAGCCTTTTTTTTAGTATTGCAGGACTGTGGTGCACTGGCGCGTATTTTCCCTGAAATTGACCAGTTATTTGGTGTTCCTCAACCTGAACTTTATCATCCTGAAATTGATACAGGCCTTCATAGCTTACTGGCTCTTGAACAAGCCGCCTTATTAAGCAAAAGTCCAGAAGTACGCTTTGCTGCTCTTGTCCACGACTTAGGCAAGGCGGTGTCTCCAAAGGCAAACTTACCTCATCATCATCAGCATGAAATTAATGGCTTACCTATTTTAGAAATGCTGTGTCAGCGTCTTCGCATCCCTAATTCTTTTAAAAATTTAGCGCAACAGGTGATGCGTTTTCACACTCATTGTCATCGTGTTGAACAATTAAAACCAAGCACGCTTGTTGATACCTTGATGCAATTAGGGGCATTTAAACCTGTCAATTCACTTAATGATTTTTTACTTGCCTGTGAAGCGGACGCGCGTGGTCGAACTGGTTTTGAACACTGTCCTTATTATCAAGCAGCTTTTTTTAGAGTTGCCGCTGAAAAAGCGAATGCTATAGATATGAAAACCATTTTAACCACTAACGCCATGGGTGCAGAAATTGGTGTTGCTATTCGTCAAGCTCGTATAGCGGTTATTGCTGAGTTAATGCGTTTCGACACAGCTAAGCAACCTGGCACGCCTGATTTACGTTGAGGCCCTCATAAGCATTGCTGGCGCACATGTGTTAAAAGACTTTTGATTGCCTACTTAGGTTAAAATACTTTCCTTTTTTACCCACATTATATTTATGCCCTCTTTTGATATTATTTCTGAATTTGATAAACACGAAGTAAAAAATGCTATTGATCAAGTGACTAAAGAACTTGATACCCGTTTTGATTTTAAAGGGACCGAATCTTCCGTTGAATTAACTGATGAAAAAGTGATTATGATTTCTGAATCAACATTTCAATTACAACAAATATTTAGCATTGTGTGCAATAAGTTAACCCGTAGAAGTATTGATATTGCTTGCCTTGACGTTGGCGAGGCTAAACCCAGCGGCAAAGTGGTGCGTCAAGAAATAACCCTTAAACAAGGTTTAGATTCAACGCTGGCGAAAAAAATTGTCAAATTAATTAAAGATAAAAAGCTTAAAGTGCAAGCGGCAATTCAAGGTGATCAGGTAAGAGTGACTGGTAAAAATCGTGATGATTTGCAAGAGGTAATAAAAATGCTGCGCACAGAAGAAATTGACATGCCTCTGCAATTTGAAAATTTTAGAGATTAACGTGAAGCGTGTTTTTAATCTTGCTCATCACCGCTAAAACTATCTCCTCGTTGCTGCGCGGCTAAGACAGGTGCAACAGTGGTTTACGTTTTTTAACTAGTTGACGTAAACCAACTAAACACAGCAGTATCACCGCTAACCAGCCAGCAACCAAATAACCAATAACGCCGTCATAAGGACTCACTAAAAACGCATAGTCTGCTGTAACGTCTGTATTAAAAAAGCTTTTATTCATTTTAATCAACCAGACCCAGCCCGTATGGCAGCCAATGCACACGCCTAAACTTGCTGGATAATTGATTCTGATCAACGCTAAAAAAATGCCCACCATGACTAAGGCAAGTAGTGCAGAAATAATTTCTGGATTTAAGACATTGCCGAACGCCATCCATAATAACTGAAAACCACTGCTGAAGCTTCGTTCTGCTTCGGGGATAACTGTTGTAGTTTTTAAAAAATGTAACACAGCATAATAACCTGCACTTAAGCTAATCGCCGCGAACACAGAGATAGACCGCTTAAAACTAACCAGCAAAATGCCTCGGAATAAAGGTTCTTCAATCAAGGAAATCAGCAGCGCCAACAGCAAGGCAAGCCCACTTTTTTGCACACACCACAGCACTGTCCACGGCTGTGTTAGATCAATCACACTGATGTGTAAGCCATACAAAATAGCAAACACTGGCAATAATGTGATAATTCCTAGCAAAAATCCTAAGGCAAGTTGTTTTAAAAAAAGTGTTCGTGGTGCAAAACCCAGTGCTTTACGCTTGATTTTTAAAACCATCATGGCAGGAAAAATACTCAGCACTAATAGGGCTTGGGTAATTTTATCGATGACTTTGGCTAGCGCACAGTCGCCAACAAATTGGCACGCAATGTAGGCAAACACGCAGGCAAGACTGGCTGCAAGCACTAATACTGCGAAAGGAATTAATGCGTAAACGAATGAACGCAGTAGGTAACTGCTCATAAAACTTAGCCCTCAAGCACCGCAAAATCTCCCCAGAGCATTTGCACAGCTGAGATGGCTGCTAATGCTGCCGTTTCACTGCGCAAAACGCGCGGCCCCAAGCGAATAGGTATAAACCCCGCAGCTTTGGCAAGGTCACGCTCGTTCTGGGTGAAGCCACCTTCTGGGCCTGATAACAAGCTTACTTTGTTATCAATTGGTTGCACATCATTTAAGCTTAATTGGGCATACGGATCTAAAAATAATTTAAGCCCAGTTTGCCGCTGCACCCAGTGTTCTAACGCTACAATTTCTGTTAATTCAGGCACCATCGTGCGCTGGCATTGTTCTGCCGCATGAATCATAATTTTTTGCCAATGTTCGGTGCGCTGTTGTTTTTTATCGTCTTTAACCTGCACCACTGTTCGCGCTGTGAGTAAGGGCGTTATGCTGTATACGCCTAACTCCACCGCTTTTTGGATAGCCCAATCCATGCGGTCACCTCGGGCTATCCCTAAACCAAACACCAGCGTTAAGGGTGATTCAACACTGCGTTCGGCAGCTTGTCCTAACTGAACTTGCACAAGTTTACGCGTGACTAAATACACGTCTGCACTGTATTCAACGCCTGACCCATTAAACAAACACAGCGCATCATTTTTTTTTAACCGCAGTACTGTTCTTACATAATGACTGCTTTCATTATCTAAGGTTAGTAAGTCACCGCTGCTTAATTCCATTGACACAAATAAACGAGATACGCGCATTAATCACTCACTGCAAATAGATAAAATGGCTTGCCAAGTTATGTCGACCATCCACTGTAGTTCAGTTTCAGTGATTACATAAGGTGGCATAAAGTAGATAACATTGCCTAACGGTCGTAATAACAGACCTTTGGACAACGCAAAGTGATGAATTTTTAGACCACGGCGTTCTTGCCACGCATAAGGTTCTCTGGTGTGTTTATTTTTTACTAATTCTATGGCTAAAATCATGCCTGTCTGGCGCACTTCGGCAACATTTGGATGGCAATGAAAATGCGTTACCGCCTTTGCCATTAACATTGCTAAGCATTTATTTTGTCCTAGTACATCCTGCGATTCAAAAATACTTAAGCTCGCCAATCCCGCACGACAAGCTAAAGCATTGCCTGTGTAACTATGTGAATGCAAAAAAGCAGCTTGTTTGGCATAATCTTCATAAAACGCATGATAGATTGGCTCGTGTGTTAATACCGCTGATAACGGTAAATAACCACCTGTCAAACCTTTTGATAAACATAAAAAATCTGGACTGATCGCGGCTTGCTCGCACGCAAACAAGGTACCTGTTCGACCAAAACCTACAGCAATTTCATCGGCTATTAAATGCACGCCATAACGATCACAAGCGGCGCGTAATAACTGTAGGTATACCGCATCATACATTCGCATATTGCCGGCACATTGCACTAAGGGTTCAATAATGACGGCGCACACGTTATCTGCATAACGTGCTAAAGCTTGCTCCATGAAAGAAAATTGTCGAACCGTGTAGTCATAATCACTTTCCTCAGCTGCACGATAAAAACAATCAGGACTGGGTACAGTAATCACGTCCATTAATAATGGTGCGTAGGTCTTCTTGTATAAAGCCACATCACCAACCGCCAAAGCACCAAAAGTTTCGCCGTGATAACTATTTTCTAAGCTGATAAATCTTGTTTTTTGGTGTTGCCCTATGTTTTGCCAATAATGGAAACTCATTTTTAAAGCCACTTCCACCGCTGCAGAGCCATTGTCTGCATAAAAACAACGACTAAGCCCTGCTGGTGTGAGAGCAACTAATTTTTCTGCTAAGAGTATGGCTGATTCGTGCGTAAATCCTGCAAAAATAACCTGTTCTAGGGTGTCTAATTGGTCTTTTAACGCAGCATTAATTATTGGATTTGCATGCCCAAATAAGTTTACCCACCATGAGCTAATAGCATCAAGATATCGATTTCCGTCAAAATCTTCCAACCACACACCTTGTGCAAATTTTATGGGGATAATGGGAAACTGTTCATGGTCTTTCATTTGTGTACAAGGATGCCATAACAACTTGAAATCACGTTGAAAAAACTGATTGTTATTCATAAAATCAATAGCTTAATAATCATCACCTCGGTAATATTTGTTACTTATAGGCTTAAATTTTCAATAATTGCCAAGCTAGGCGCGGCTTGATTCATTGTATAAAAATGAATCCCTGGCGCACCATTATCAAGTAAACGCTGGCATAACTGACTGACGAAATCTAAACCTAATGCTTGTATTGAGTCACGATCATCGCCGTACGCTTCTAAGCGTTTTCTTAACCAACGTGGGATATCAGCACCACACATTTCAGAAAATCGTGATAATTGGGAAAATTGCGTTATGGGCATAATGCCTGGCACTATGGGTACGGTAATACCGTTTTGTTCACAACGCTCAACAAAATAAAAATACGCTTCTGCATTATAAAAATATTGCGTGATAACAGCATTGGCTCCTGCATCAACCTTGCGTTTGAAGTTTTTAAAATCAGCATCAGCCGTCATCGCTTGCGGATGAACTTCTGGATACGCGGCAACATGAATTTCAAAATGATCCCCTGTTTCTTTACGTATAAAGTCTACTAATTCATTCGCATAACGAAACTCACCCGCTGACAACATGCCCGAGGGTAAATCGCCTCGTAAGGCTACGATTTTATTAATGCCATTAGCACTATAGGTATCAATTATTGCTTTAATATTTTCTTTTGTGGAGGCAACACAGGACAAATGTGGGGCGGCAGAATAGCCTTTTGCATTAATAGCCATCACTGTGTCAAAAGTTTTATCACGTGTTGAACCACCTGCTCCAAAAGTAACAGAAAAAAACTCAGGTTTTGCCACCGCAAGTTTATCAATTACCTCTAACAAACTGATCTGCCCTTCTTCAGTTTTGGGTGGATAAAACTCGAAACTAAACAACTCACTGTCATTATTTATTGTTTCCATCATAATTCTACCTACTAAAAATTATTAAATTATGGCACATGCCTTGGTCTGTTTTCATTCATAACATGAAAAACGTAGTTATTTTAAAGAGTAGAGTCTTCATCAATCAAAAGACTAGCATAATCTCAGTGCGCTCATTACAAAAAAAAAGGAGTACAAAAACAAAGTTTTGTACTCCAATATTTGTGCAAAGCAGGTCTTTTATGACAACCTAGTGTGTAAAACAATCCCTATTAATAACGATAATGATCCGCTTTATAAGGGCCTTCAACAGGCACGTTGATGTAACGTGATTGTTCTTCTGTTAATACTGTTAAATTTACACCTAATTGACTTAAATGCGCTCTAGCTACTTTTTCATCTAAATGTTTAGGCAGAATGTACACTTCGTTTGCATAGTTTGCATGATTTTTCCATATTTCAAGCTGAGCTAACACTTGATTACAGAATGAATTTGACATCACAAAACTTGGATGTCCCGTTCCACAACCTAAGTTAACCAAACGACCTTCGGCTAAAATAATTAAACGTTTGCCATCTGGGAAAATAACATGGTCAACCTGTGGCTTAATGTTTTCCCATTCGTATTGACGTAATGAAGCGATGTCAATTTCTGAATCAAAGTGACCAATATTACAAACGATAGCTTGATTTCTCATCATTTTCATGTGTTCATGAGTAATGATGTGATAGTTTCCTGTGGCACTAACAAAGATATTTGCAATGGGTGCTGCTTCTTCCATTGTTACCACACGGTAACCTTCCATTGCTGCCTGTAATGCACAGATAGGATCAATTTCAGTGATCCATACCGTTGCACCTAAACCACGTAATGATTGCGCACTACCTTTACCCACATCACCGTAACCACAGACCACTGCAATTTTACCTGCAACCATTACATCAGTTGCACGTTTAATACCGTCAACTAATGACTCACGGCAACCATATAAGTTATCAAATTTTGATTTTGTTACAGAATCATTTACATTAAATGCAGGTACTTTTAGTGTGCCTTTAGCAACGCGTTCATAAAGACGTAAAACACCTGTTGTTGTTTCTTCAGATAAGCCTTTAACATCAGCCATTAATTCTGGGAATTTATCATGCATCATGTTGGTTAAATCACCACCATCATCCAAAATCATATTTGGACGCCAGCCATTTGGCCCCACAATTGTTTGCTCAATACACCAATCAGCTTCTTCTTCTGTTTCACCTTTCCATGCAAAAACAGGAATACCCGCAGCAGCAATTGCAGCAGCGGCTTGATCTTGTGTTGAAAAAATATTACATGATGACCAACGAACTTCCGCACCTAAAGCAGTTAAGGTTTCGATTAATACTGCTGTTTGGATTGTCATGTGCAAACAACCAGCAATACGCGCCCCTTTGAAAGGTTGCTCAACGCCAAATTCTTCACGTAATGCCATTAAGCCAGGCATTTCTGTTTCAGCGATATTAATTTCTTTACGTCCCCATGCAGCCAACGCAATATCTGCAATTTTATAATCTTGAAAGTTCATTTTATATCCTGTATTTGGGTTTTATATACCAGCTGCATCTTTTAAAACATCAACTTTATCTGTTTTTTCCCAGCTAAATGTTTCTTCCGTACGACCAAAATGACCATACGAAGCAGTAGTCTGATAGATTGGTTTTAATAAATCAAGTTGAGCGATTAAGCCTTTAGGTCTTAAATCAAAGTGTTCACGAACTAATTGTTCCATTCGTTCTTCGCTTAATTTACCTGTACCAAAAGTTTCTACAGTGATCGAGGTAGGTTCAGCTACACCAATTGCGTAAGAAACTTGAATCTCACAACGTTCTGCTAAACCTGCAGCAACTATATTTTTAGCAACATAACGCGCCATATATGCAGCTGAACGATCAACTTTTGAAGGATCTTTTCCAGAAAAAGCACCACCACCGTGACGTGCCATACCACCGTATGTGTCAACGATAATTTTACGCCCTGTTAGTCCGCAATCGCCTACTGGGCCACCAATAATAAATTGTCCTGTGGGATTGATAAAATACTTAGTGTCTTTATGTAACCATTCTTTTGGCAAAACGTGCAGAATGATTTCGTCCATCACAGCTTCGCGCAAGGAGTTTTGTGAAATTTCTGGTGAATGCTGGGTAGATAGTACAACTGCATCAATGGCTACAGGTTTGTTATTTTCATAACGGAAAGTAACCTGACTTTTAGCGTCGGGTCTTAACCAAGGCAAAACTTTGCTTTTTCTGACTTCAGCCTGACGCTTTACTAATAAATGTGCGTACGTAATGGGTGCAGGCATAAATACATCAGTTTCATTAGAGGCATAACCAAACATTAAGCCTTGATCACCAGCACCTTGCTCATGATCATCGCTTTCATCTACACCCATTGCAATATCAGCAGATTGTTTACCGATAGCATTCAATACTGCGCAGCTTTGACCATCAAAGCCAATGTCGCCATGATCATAACCGATGTCACACACTACTTTTCTAACTACAGCTTCAGTATCAACCCACGCGTTTGTTGTCACTTCACCAGCCAAAACAACCATACCTGTTTTTACTAATGTTTCACAAGCAACCCGAGCTTTAGGATCTTGCGCCAAAATAGCATCTAAAATAGCATCTGAAATTTGATCAGCTACTTTATCTGGATGCCCTTCTGAAACGGATTCTGAAGTGAAAATGAAATTATTGCTCATATATACAACTACCCCTAAGTTTATTAAAGTCCAGATAATCAAAAGGCTGCATATAGCAGCCAGCTTTGTTTGGTGGGCCCTGTAGGACTTGAACCTACGACCTGCCGATTATGAGTCGGACGCTCTAACCAACTGAGCTAAGGGCCCTTTGCTTTTTTACTCTCCGTCTAAAAAACATCGAAGCTGTTCAGATCTTGACGGATGTCGAAGTTTTCTTAATGCTTTCGCTTCGATTTGACGGATTCTTTCACGAGTAACATCAAACTGCTTACCCACTTCTTCTAGGGTATGGTCAGTATTCATATTAATACCGAAGCGCATACGCAGAACTTTAGCTTCTCTTGCAGTTAAACCCGCCAATACATTTTGAGTTGATTCACGCAAACCAGCAATGGTCGCGGCTTCAACTGGAGATAATACTTTACCATCTTCAATGAAATCTCCCAAATGAGAATCTTCATCATCACCAATAGGTGTTTCCATAGAAATTGGTTCTTTGGCAATTTTTAATACCTTCCTGACCTTGTCTTCTGGCATTTCCATTTTTTCTGCTAATTCTTCTGGCGTTGCGTCACGCCCCATTTCTTGCAGTATCTGACGAGAAATTCGATTTAACTTATTAATGGTTTCTATCATGTGAACTGGAATTCGAATTGTTCTTGCTTGGTCAGCAATAGAACGTGTAATAGCTTGTCGAATCCACCACGTGGCGTAAGTTGAAAACTTATAACCACGACGATATTCAAATTTATCAACCGCTTTCATTAAGCCGATATTACCTTCTTGAATAAGATCTAAGAATTGTAAACCACGATTAGTATATTTTTTAGCAATGGAAATAACCAAACGTAAATTGGCTTCAATCATTTCTTTTTTTGCACGCCTAGCTTTTGCCTCGCCAATAGACATACGGCGATTGATATCTTTAAGATTACCTACACTTAAATCATATTCTGCTTCTATATCTGCAAGAATTTTTTGTGCTTTTTTAAGCTCTTTCTCGTAGGGTAAAAGTGCGGTTGAATGCTCGTTCGCGGCATTCAAATAACCATTTAACCATACAGAATCTGATTCATGCTCTATGAATGAGCTAATAATATCTTTACGAGAGAATTTTGCATGTTTAATGAAAATCTCTAAAATAACTTTTTCTTGTTCACGAATTCTGGCAATGCAATTTGGTACAATTGACGTTAATTTCTTTAAATAATGTGGCATCCACTTAAATTCGATAAATAAAAGTGCCAACTTTTCTAATTCAATTTCAGTAGTTTCATGACCATAACCATGATCTTTTAAAACAACAATTGTATGATCTAATTGTTTTCTTAGTGCCTGAACCTTATCTTCAACTTCTTCAAGATTAAGTCCTTTTAACTCTTCTTCAACCACTGCATCAACTGCTTCACTTACAGGTTGCACATTAACTAAATCTTCTGGTTCACTTAAATCAACGAAACCTGCAATAAGATCACTCAAACGAATACCGCCTTCCTCGCCTGAGATTGCTGCATAGGAGTTTAAAAAATCTTCAACTACTAAATGAGATCGACAAATTGCTTTAACTAACTGCTGCTGACCTTCTTCAATTCGTTTAGCAATTTTTAATTCATCTGCACGGGTTAATAATTCAACCGACCCCATCTCACGCATGTACATCCGAACAGGATCGGTAGTTCTACCAAACTCACTATCTACAGAAGCAAGTGCAGCGACTTCTTCAGCATCTTCATCATCAGTAGTTACGGTTGCAGAATCTGTAATTAATGAATCTTCATCAGGGGCAACCTCATACACTTGAATGCCCATATCATTCATCATACTGATGATATCTTCAATTTGTTCTGGATCAACAATATCACTCGGTAAATGATCATTCACCTCAGCATACGTAAGATAGCCTTGCATCTTACCTTTAGCTATTAATTGTTTAAGCTGGGATTGCTGTTGTTCTTGATTCATCATGTCCTCACCAAATACTGTATTCAACACTACACTGTTCAACAGCAAATATTACTACAACTTTTATATTTCGTATCATTTAATTCTATGCTTTGACAGTTGCTTAAAATCTTCTTGTTCTGTTGAATTTAATGATTTATTTTCAAATTTAAGCAATAACTTATTAAATTTATTAATTTTAGCTTGCTCAACTAATCTATTTATTGATCCTATAAACTCTGCATCTAGTCCACTAATAGGAATATCTAACTCTATACCAGCCAACTGATTAACTACCAACTCTTGTGGGTGACCTCTAAACATTTCCAATAACAGCGCAGTATTTACTGGCCTGGACGTTCGAATAAACTGGAAAATTGATAAAAATATTTCAACGCCTTTAAAATCTAAACTAGCCAATTCGAATTGATCTTCCTCGATGCATTTAACAAGTACTGGATGTTGAATTAGCATAATCAATGCACGCCTCTCTAAAGATAAACGAATTGATGTCAAACTATTGCGTTGATGATCAAATGGTTTGCCTGTGTTCCGGTCAGTGTCCTTAATGTAAGTAGTGACATTAACTTTAGACAACTCTTGTAGTTTTTCAAGCATCATGTCTTTATAGATACTTGGTGGCATTTTTTCTAAATACTGCTTTGATTTATTAACAATGCTTGCGCGCGATTCTAATTCAGATAAATCTAAGTGCTCAGTCAAATACCAAAAAAAATAATCTGATAACGCTTGTGCCTGCTGAATTAATTCTAAAAACGGGGCTTTACCGTGCTCTCGAAGATAAGAATCAGGATCATGCTGGCTGGGTAGCAACATAACACGACATAATCGACCTTCTTTCAGGACAGAAAAAATTGCCGTCACGGCTTTCCAACTAGCTTCGCGACCCGCCTTATCACCATCAAAACAAAATACAATTTCTGGCGTATATCGATAAATTAATTCTAAATGCGCTTCAGATACTGCTGTTCCTAAAGTAGCAACAGCATAATCAACACCTGCTTGCGCCAAAGTAATAACATCTAAATATCCTTCTACAACAAGAATTTGAACTGGCTTAGCGTGTTTTTTAAGCACCTCATATAAACCATATACTTCTTTAGACTTGTGAAATAGTGGCGATTCTGGGGAATTCAAGTATTTTGGTTGCCCATCTCCTAGCACTCGACCACCAAAACCAATTATACGTGCTCGCTTATCACGAATGGGGAAAACCAATCTATCCCTAAACCTTGCATAGGGACGACCCCCCTCACCTTCACCCAACAAGCCGACCTCAATTAACACAGCTTGTTCAAACTGTTTAGTTAACGCTTGCCAATCACCCAATGCATAACCCAACATAAAACAAGCCGCTGTCTCACTATCAATGCCACGGGATTTTAAATAGGTAACTGCTTTTTTAGCTGCTTCTGTAGTACGCAACTCATTAACATAATAAGCAGCAATACCATCCATCACAGCATAATGTGCGGCAAAATTAATTTGTGTCTGGGAAGTATTTTGCTGAATAAGTTCAGAAGGAACGGACAATCCTGCAAAAATAGCAAGATCCGTTACCGCCTCAATAAAATCAAGCTGACTAAACTCCATTAAAAAACCAATCGCATTGCCACTTTTTCGACAACCAAAACAATGAAAAAATTGCTTTTTACGATTAACTGAAAAACTAGGCGTCTTTTCCGAATGAAATGGACAACGCGCTACAAAATTAGAGCCAGACTTTTTTAATGGTACATGGGATGCGATGACATCGACAATATCAACCCTTAACAGCAATTCTTCAATAAACTCTCGAGGTATCCTGCCTGTGGACATAATTAATACTTAAAGATGGAGAACTTTAAGCAGTTAAAAACCCTTTAATTCGCGCACTTGCTTCGGCCATATCCGCTCGTCCCTGCAATTTATCTTTCACTAACGCCATGACCTTGCCCATTTCTTTGATAGAAGTAGCTCCGACCTCTTCTATGACCTGATGAATAATTTTATCAATTTCTTCTTCTGTTAAAGGCACTGGCATAAACTCCTGTATTACACCCACCTCAAATTCTTCAATTGTCACTAAATCCATTCGCCCCGCATCTAAAAATTGCCGAATGGACTCACGACGTTGCTTTAACATCTTATCAAGAACTTGCAGCACCCGCACATCATCAAGCGTAATTCGCTCGTCAACTTCTATCTGCTTGACAGCAGATAAAATTAAACGAATCACGCCTAGTCTTGCTTTGTCGCCACTTTTCATCGAAGACTTCATGTCATCTTTGATGCGCGTTAGTAATAGTGCTTCCATAACAAATTTTTATCTAATAATTAAACAGTTGGGCGACCACGACGTAAATTCTTCAATGCATAACGCTCTCTAGCCAATTTTTTAAGATGTCTTTTTACTGCTGCGGCACCTTTACGTTTACGTTCAGCCGTTGGCTTTTCATAAAACTCACGACGACGTACTTCAGCCAAAACACCTGCTTTTTCGCACGCACGCTTAAAACGACGAATTGCAATATCAAACGGCTCATTTTCTTTAATTTTCACTGACGGCATTATTAATTATCCAACTATGTTAATATTTAAAAAGGATGGTTAAGTCCATTGAACTTAAAAAAGAGCGAAATTATACCCTTTACTTCATTAATTATCAAAAACTCAATGTACGTTTTAGGCATCGAAACCTCCTGTGATGAAACTGGCGTTGCCATTTATCATTCTTCACATGGATTAATCCATCATACCCTATATAGTCAAATTGATATGCATAAAGACTATGGCGGCGTGGTACCTGAGCTTGCGTCTCGCGACCATAGCCGAAAATTAATTCCCTTAATTAAGGCTTCGCTTGAGGACAGTAAACTTCGTGCTAACGCTATTAACGGCATTGCCTATACTGCGGGACCTGGGTTAGTGGGCGCACTATTAGTAGCCGCTGCAACCGCGCGTAGCTTAGCTTGGGCATGGCAAATACCTGCAATTGGCGTGCATCACATGGAAGGGCATCTATTAGCACCCATGTTAGAAAAAGAGAAGCCAGATTTTCCTTTTTTAGCGCTACTTATTTCTGGTGGGCACACCTTACTTATCCGCGTTAATGCACTTGGTAACTATGAATTATTAGGTGAATCTCTTGATGACGCTGTTGGCGAAGCATTTGATAAAACCGCTAAATTACTTGGCTTAAATTATCCAGGTGGAGCTAAATTAGCCAAATTAGCAGAGCAAGGTAAGCCCATTGCCTCTTTTCCTCGCCCAATGACTGATAGGCCTGGCTTGGATTTTAGCTTTAGTGGCTTAAAAACCTTCGCACTTAACACCTATCACGCTTCTGAAAAAACAACACAGGATAAAGCCAATATTGCCGCCGCTTTTCAACAAGCCATTGCTGACACCTTAGCCATTAAATGCAAACGAGCCTTAAAGCAAACTCAACTAACAACGTTAGTTGTTGGTGGTGGCGTGAGCGCAAATACACATATTCGCACCGTATTATCGGACATGACGGCCAAAGAAAAGTGCAAAATATTTTTTCCACGACCCGAATTCTGCACTGATAACGGCGCAATGATCGCCTATGCTGGTTGCCAACGATTATTATTAGGACAACATAACGATCTTAATTTCACTGCACATGCACGCTGGGCAATTGATGAGATTAACTACTAACTCGCTCTACCCACGCATTAAGCTATAGTCAAAAATAGATTAAAGCTAACCCAACGTTACTTCTCTTGTCCAGCTAACAAGCGCTTTATATTTGCTTGATGGCGCCATAACAAAAAGACAGTCATCATCAATGATGCATAAATAATCGCTTCACTCATACCCAACCACCAAGCAAAACCTGATGACAATACGGAGGCAATGAGCGCCGATAACGAAGAAATTTTGCTGAGTTTATACACCAATAACCATGTTGCTATCACCAGTATCCCTAGCTGCCAAGAAAAACCCAACAATACACCAACAGATGTTGCCACGCCTTTGCCACCTTTAAATCCAAAAAAAATTGGATACAAGTGTCCTAAAAATGCAGCCGCACCAAGACCTGCAACGAATACCGAAGGCAACCCTACAAACTGACCGACAAGAACCGGAAGTAAACCTTTAAATAAATCTCCTAACAAGGTAATTGCAGCCGCTTTTTTACCACCAAAACGCATCACATTGGTGGCGCCAGGATTACCGGAACCTTGCTCACGTGGATCAGGTAAACCCATCACACGACACACCACAATGGCACTACAAATTGAACCTATACAATAGGCAATTATTACTAACAACCAGCTATAATCAATCATACGTACACAAAAATTTGCTCAAAACTTGTCAACTAAAAGTATTTCTTGAATACTACCCATTACTTCAAAGCACATCATACAAGGAAATTTAACGTGGATACTATTTTTTTAAACGGGCTATGTATTGACACCATTATCGGTATTTATGAATGGGAAAGATCAACTAAACAAACCCTTATTTTTGATATTGCCATGGCATTTGATATAAACAAAGCCGCGCAAACAGACGATATTCAGTACACGCTTGATTATAAAAAAGTGTCTGATCGAGTAATAGAATTCGTACAAAATACGCAATTTTATTTAATTGAACGCTTAATTTCTGAAGTCGCTGAGCTGATTTTAACTGAGTTTAACCTCACATGGGTGCAGATTAAATTGAATAAACGCGGTGCGGTAGGCAAAGATATCGACGTAGGCATTATCATTGAGCGCGGTAAAAAATGAGTTCAACACAAGTATTTATAGGGGTTGGCAGTAATATTGAGCGCCATCAAAATATACGCGCTGGAATTAACGCTTTGCAACAACAGGTTGGCGCATTGCATATTTCTAGTGTGTATGAATCTATGCCGATTGGCTTTAGTGCGCCGCCTTTTTTCAATCTCGTGGTTAGCTTTACTACACACGACGATGTCTTTTCGGTATATCAACGACTTAAAGATATTGAACACCCTTATGACTGCCGTGTTACAAAAGAAAAATTTACCTCCCGTGCCTTAGATCTTGATTTGTTATTATTTGGCGATGCCGTACTTGCTCACGAACAGTTCAACCTTCCCCGTAAAGATATTGAAATCTATCCCTTCGTCCTTGAACCTCTAGCAGAAATCGCCCCCAATCTAGTGCACCCAACAAAAAAAATCACGTACTTAGCACTGTGGTTAGCGATGGATAAACGCACAGTTAAGCAAAAAAAAATAGCGTATTCTGAGCTACTATTATAAAAATAGTGCTTACTAAGGTCACACTAAGTTACTTGCTTAACGGCAAATTTAAGCTAAATTAGCCATTGATAACTCAAAAACATGCTGTGACGTTACTACCTTTAAACTGTTTACTCAGCCTTAGCTTAATTAATTCATGTCAGTACAACCAACGATTGCTATTTTAGGTGGAGGTGTTGCCGGCATGTCCTGTGCGTTATGGCTTAAAAACTTGGGTTTTAAGCCAATTATTTTGGAAAAAAACACGTGCCTAGGTGGACAATTAACAACCCTCCCAACAATAAATCGCTGGGTTTTAGGGTTTAGCGAACATACCAGCCAACAACTTGCAGCCGCTTATACCAAACATATTCAGTCCACCGACATTAGCGTTTACTACTCTTACCAATTACTTGCAATACAACAAAATAGTCATGGCTTTCAGTTAGTCATACAAAAAAACGCGCTTAGTCGTGAAACTTTTTCTATAAAAGCCTTAATCATTGCCACGGGCGCACGTCCGGTTGGCTATGAAGTAATAGAAAATATCGAGGGCTTCACACCTGAACTCATCAGCAATCGGGTGTTTTTTTTACCAACAGATCATCTTGAGCAACTACCTCACCTAAGCACAAAAACAATTGCAATTCTTGGCGGTGGCGATAATGCCCATTATACAGCAAAAGATATTGCAACAAGAGCGGATAAAATACATCTCATTATGCGCTCAAGCGCAATAGCACAAACACTAATTCGGAATGACATCATCACGTTAATTCAGGAAAATAAACTTATCGAGCACAGCCACTCAACCATAACAAGCATGTACGCTGAACAAAACAAAATTGGCTTAGCACTTACGCAAAGCCCTTCTTTACGCCAAACACTGTCGGTCGACAAAATCTTTATCCGCTGCGGCTTTAAAGCAAACACTGAGTTTTTACAAAATAGTGAGCTCTTGAAACGCGTGGCAACAAATCAAAACTATATTCTGACTGACCACGTTAAGCGTACTAATATTCCTGGAATTTATGCGATTGGCGATGTAACTAACTCAGACGACCCTTCTGTAGTCAATGCGCTCGCCGAAGGTGCCTTAGCTGCACGTGACTTAAGCCAACACTTAAACTAATGCATACTCTCATGAAACCTGCACCCCTTGTCTGGATTGTTGATAGCGACTACACGGGTGAACTTAATGCACGTATTGGCTTAGCTGAACACTTGGGGTTTGGCTATGAACGCATTCCACGACCAAGTGCAAATCAACAGGAATACCACGACTTACTAAAAAAACGCTATGTGCAACGCGGTGGCTATCAAGCCATTTTTATCATCAGCGGTACGGGTGAAGAAACCACAGCCGAAATTGCTGATTTACGAAAGATTTTCCCTAAGCAATTATTCACTATTTTTCTTGCCTCCATTTTGCCCGAAGTCCCTCATCCACGCTTAACTGAGTATGACTTAATTGCTTCACCACAGTTAACAGGCGATAATGTTGTTTCATTGTTAGGGGTGCCACACAACCAAACTAAAAACAAACTTGCCCACGCAGCCCTTGAACATAAACGCTATTTTCACGCACTAACTCAGCCCATCATTGGCTTATTAATAGGTGGCAATACTCGCTACTGCAATGGCTTTAACGAAGCTTATGCACGACACTTTGCCCAACAAGTCATACACATTAGCCAATCTTTAAAAGCCATACTGGTGATTACAAATAGTCGCAGAACGCCGGTCGAGGCAATATCAACGATGCTTACAGAATTTGGTCAACTACCGTATGATTTTTTTGATTGGCAAACCAGTCACCCCAGCTTTTATACCGCACTGTTAGCCCGTGCTGAATTATTTATTGTTACAGGTGACTCGCTATCTATGTGTTCTGAAGCGGTTTTTACTGGCAAACCAGTATTAGTGGATTTAAATGAGAACGTAACGGAATGTTATCACCGCGACATCATTGGTAAACTCATTGAACACGGCGCTGCAAAAACAATGAGCACACCTTATGAGCCTTGGACATATCCCGCCATTGATACTACCCAGCAAATTGCTGAGGCTATTTTACAACGCTCGCAGGCTACACTGCACCGTCACGACCTCAGCCGCGCAGTTTAACAAAAATAATTAACGATTATTTTTTCTCCAAACGGTGAGGCTCCTCTTCTTCTGCTAAGTCAGCACGTTCTTTCGCTATAAAAAAACGTGAGAAAAAGATGCCTAATTCAAATAAGATACACATTGGCACCGCTAATAATGTTTGTGAGATCGCATCAGGCGGCGTTAAAAACATCGCAATAACAAAGATCAACACCACCACATACGGTCGTTTTTCTGCTAACTCAGCAGGTGTTGTCATGCCTGTCCAAACCATAACAATGGTCAGTATGGGTACTTCAAAACTCACGCCAAAAGCAAAAAAGAGTGCCAACACAAAGTCTAAATATTTTGCAATATCCGTCATCACTGCAACACCTTCAGGCGCAGCAGCGGTTAAAAAACCAAAGACAATTGGAAAAATAACGAAGTAAGCAAACGCAATTCCCAAATAAAATAACAAGGAACTGGCCACTAATAAAGGCAAAACTAAGCGCCGTTCTTTTTTATATAAGCCTGGCGCAACAAAGGCCCAAAATTGATACAAAATAAAAGGAATAGCGAGAAATGTTGCGAGAATAATGGTTAATTTAAACGGCGTAAAAAAAGGCGAGGCCACATCAATGGCAATCATTGTGCTGTTTTCGGGCAAATGCGCCAACAACGGGCCTGCGAGATAATTGTAAATTTCTTTGGCAAAGGCGACTAAGCTCAAAAAAATTAAAAGAATAGCTAAGATGCTGCGCAGTAAACGATCGCGCAGCTCAATTAAATGAGCAATAAAAGAAGACTCTTCTACCGTATTAGTTTTTTTCTGGGTCATTTAACTCGCTCTGAACTGTCACCGCCTCAGCAGTGTGATTGAGTGACGACTGGATAGAAAACGTCTCAGCAATGACCTCTTCATGTAACTGACGAATTTCATCGAAACCACTCTGCTCACGAATTAACTGGCGCATTTCTTCAGCACGCAATTCTTCATTTACTTCGGTTTTTACAGACTCTACCATCGTGCGCAACTTACCTAACCAAAAGCCAGTGAGCCTGGCTGCTTTAGGCAATTTTTCTGGTCCAATAACTAATAACGCGACTAAGGCGACCATAAATAACTCAGAAAAACCAACCTCAAACATGATTATGGTTTGTCATTTTTTTTAGACGTGACATCACCCTCAATCACCGGCTCATCATGCACAACCGTGTTGCTATTGTTAGCATTTTCACCGTCTTTAATCGCAGATTTAAACCCCTTAATTGCGCCACCTAAGTCACCGCCTAAATTGCGTAAACGTTTAGTTCCAAACACTAAAATGACAATACCTAATACAACTAATAAATGCGGAATACTTAAACCCATAATTAATTCTCCAAAAATACTAAATCGCGATTATTGTGTGCGTGACGCTTTTTCGTCTAATCCAGATAAACCAAAGCGACGCTCTAATTCGTGTAACACATCATTGGGATGTAAAGATTCATTCGCTAATAACACCATACAATGAAACCATAAATCAGCCATTTCATAAACTAACTGATCTTTATCTAAATTTTTTGCAGCGATAACCGTCTCGGTGGCTTCCTCACCTAGTTTTTTTAAAATTGTATCCAAGCCTTTAGCATATAAACTAGCGACGTAAGAAGTGTCTGCTGATTGGCTTTTACGTTGCTCTAAGACTTCAGCTAATTGCGTAAGGGTTGTGTTCATTGCTCTCTTAAAATAAATTAACGATGGTAAATAAGTTCTGGGGCTTTAATGACTGGCTCGACGGTTTGCCAGCTACCGTCAATTAAGCGTCGATAAAAACAACTTTGTCGTCCAGTATGGCAAGCGATACCACCTTCTTGCTCAATCTCAAGCAAAATAACATCTTCATCACAATCTAAAGAAATACTCAGTATTTTTTGCCGATGCCCAGAGCTTTCGCCCTTTCGCCATAATTGCCCACGCGAACGTGACCAATACACTGCATAACCTTCCTGCACAGTTAACATCAACGATGCTTTATTCATCCATGCAAACATCAGCACTTTTCCCGTGTCTGCTTGCTGAGCAATCACCGGCACTAAGCCTTCTGCCGTCCAGCGAATGTCATCCACCCAACTCATAAACGCACCTCAATCCCTTGTGCTTGCAAATATTCTTTAGCTTGGTGAATAGTATATTCCGCAAAATGAAAAATACTTGCTGCCAAGACTGCATCTGCTTTACCTTGCAAAATACCTTCTGCTAAATGTTCTAAGCTGCCAACGCCACCTGAAGCAATGACTGGTACAGAAACCGCTTCACTAATAGCTTTAGTTAAGTGTAAATCAAAACCACTGCGAGTACCATCACGATCCATACTGGTTAATAATAATTCGCCTGCACCCAAGCGCACCATTTTTTCTGCCCACGCGACGGCCTCAATACCGGTCGCTTTACGACCACCATGAGTAAAAATTTCCCAGCGCTCAGCCTCATTGTCCGCACTTACTTTTTTAGCATCAATGGCCACAACAATACATTGCGAACCAAACCGTGTTGCTGCCTCATCGACAAAATAAGGATTGACCACCGCTGCACTATTGATTGCTACTTTATCTGCACCAGCATTAAGCATATTACGAATATCCGTTACGCTGCGAATACCCCCGCCAACTGTTAACGGGATAAAAACCTCACTAGCGACCTGTTCGACCACATGAATCAGGGTGTCTCGGTTAGCATGAGTAGCGGTAATATCAAGAAAAGTAAGCTCATCCGCGCCTTCCTGATCGTAACGACGCGCAATTTCAACTGGATCACCTGCGTCCCGAATATTTACAAACTTAACCCCCTTTACAACCCGACCTTGATCAACATCAAGACAAGGAATAATGCGCTTAGCTAAACTCATGACAAGTATCCAAAATGCCGTTTGACATAAAATAAATCAAGCAAAAGACTCTGCTAATTGCTCAGCTATAGCAAAATCTAAGGTTCCTTCATAAATTGCTCGTCCTGTGATTGCGCCCATAATACCTTCACCTGCAACCAAACCTAAGGCACGAATATCATCAAGATTAGTAATACCTCCTGAGGCAATCACCGGAATAGTAATGGCACTGGCTAATTTTGCAGTGGCTTCAATGTTAACGCCTTGCATCATGCCATCACGTGAAATATCTGTATAAATAATCGCTTCAACGCCATCAGCTTCAAAATGCTGCGCTAAATCAATAACGTCATGTTTTGATAATTTTGACCAGCCATCAATAGCAACTTTGCCGTCTTTAGCATCTAAGCCAATAATAATACGACGTGGATATTCCATAGCAATATCACGAATAAAATGCGGTTCATTAACGGCTTTAGTGCCAATAATGACATACTCAACACCAGCATTAAGATAGGCTTCGATGGTTTCTTCATCGCGAATCCCTCCACCAATTTGCACGGGAACGCCGGGAAAGGCATCGACAATAGCATGAATCACGGCCGCATTTTTTGGCTTACCTGCAAACGCACCATCTAAATCCACTAAATGTAAGCGCTTTGCACCTAAGCCCACCCAACGCGCGGCAACAGCAACGGGATCATCTGAAAACACCGTGTCATCTTCCATTCGTCCTTGACGTAAACGCACACATTTACCATCTTTAATATCGATAGCGGGTATTAGCAACATAGTAAAAAACCTCGGTAACAAAATGATTAAAAAGCAACAGTCCCATCCCAAGATAAAAAATTCTTGAGCAATTGCAAACCCACTGTTTGACTTTTTTCTGGATGAAATTGAACAGCAAAAATATTATTTCTCGCTATAGCACAAGGAAAAGACGTTGGATAATTTGCTGTGGCGACAATACAACTTAATGCTTCTGGCTGCACATAATAACTGTGAACAAAATAAAATCGACTATTTTGGGGAATGTTTTGCCATAAAGGGTGCACCTTTTGCTCAACATGATTCCAGCCCATGTGAGGAATTTTTAAGCTATTTCCTGCACTATCGTGTAAGTGATCTGAAAATTTCAGCACCTGACCTGAAAAAATATTTAAGCACTCTGTATCGGGTGCTTCAGCACTGGTCGTCATTAACGCCTGCATTCCCAAACAAATGCCAAGTAACGGTTTAGTGAGCGCAACGTCTTTAATTACCTCGACTAGCCCTGTTTGAGTTAATGCCTGCATACAATCACGCATAGCACCAACACCAGGAAAAACCACTTTATCCGCTGATAAAATAGTTTTTGGATCACCCGTAATAACGATAGTATCGTCATTACTGCTGGTATGTTGTAAAGCTTTGGCAATAGAGTGTAAATTCCCCATGCCATAATCAATCACTGCAACAAAGGCCATATCAGTTAACAAAAGAAAGTAGAAAAGTTACAGTACACCTTTGGTCGACGGCATCATTCCTGCCATACGCGAATCGACAGTGACTGCCATACGCAAAGCACGCCCAAGTGCTTTAAAAATTGTTTCTGCTATATGGTGAGAATTCGCACCTTTTAAATTATCAATATGCAAACTTAGCTGCGCATGATTAACAAAACCTTGAAAAAATTCTCTAAACAAATCCACATCGAAACTGCCTACCATCCCTTTAGGAAAAACGACGTTGTAAAATAAGCCTGGCCGACCTGAAAAATCGATCACCACACGACTCAACGCTTCATCTAAAGGTACATAAGCATGACCATAACGGGTAATGCCTTTTTTATCGCCGATTGCTTTAGCCACTGCTTGTCCTAAGGTGATGCCAATATCCTCAACGGTATGATGTGCATCAATATGCAAATCACCATACGCTTGAACACTGATATCTATCAAACCATGTCTAGCAATTTGTTCTAACATGTGATCGAGAAAGGGCACGCCTGAGGCTAATTTAGCCACGCCCGTACCATCCAAATTAATACTCACGGTTACTTGAGTTTCTAAGGTATTACGCTCAACCTGAGCTTCACGTGCATTCATAAGTAATTAAGTACGTTAAAAAAAACAAAAAAGTACTGCGTGTTAGCACAACTGTCGCACATCGACAAAATGTCCTGCAATGGCCGCTGCCGCTGCCATGGCTGGACTAACTAAATGCGTGCGTCCACCATAACCTTGTCGACCTTCAAAATTTCTATTAGACGTTGAGGCACAACGCTCACCCGGCTCTAAACGATCTGCATTCATGGCTAAACACATGGAACATCCAGGTTCTCGCCATTCAAATCCTGCGGCGATAAATAGCTTATCAAGCCCTTCTACTTCAGCCTGTTGCTTTACCAAGCCCGAACCTGGCACAACCAACGCCAGCTTAATATTTTTAGCGATATGCTTGCCTTCTACAACAGCTGCTGCCGCGCGTAAATCTTCAATTCTAGAATTAGTGCACGAGCCAATGAAAACTTTATCGACAGAAATATCGACGATTGCCTGCCCTGCGGTTAAGCCCATATAGTCCAAAGCACGCTGCATACTTTGACGCTTTACCGCATCAGTTTCTTGCTCGGGATCAGGAATACAGCTATCAATAGCAAGCACTAATTCTGGAGAGGTTCCCCAAGTGACTTGTGGCTTAATCTGCGTAGCATCAATTTCAACGACGTTATCGAACACGGCATCTTCATCAGAATGCAAATCTTGCCATGCGGCTACAGCTTTATACCACGCCTCACCTTTAGGGGCATAAGGACGCCCATGATAATAGGCAAAGGTTACTTCATCAGCAGCAATCAAACCTGCACGCGCACCGGCTTCGATTGCCATATTACAGACAGTCATGCGCCCCTCCATAGACAACGCACGAATTGCCGCGCCCTGAAACTCAAGGGTGTAACCATTACCACCGGCTGTGCCAATCTTACCTATAATCGCTAACACGATGTCTTTTGCAGTGACACCAGACGCAGCTTCCCCAATTAAGCGTATCAACATGTTGTGTGCTTTTTTCTGCAGCAAACATTGCGTCGCTAAAACATGCTCTACTTCAGAGGTGCCAATACCAAACGCCAGTGCGCCAGACGCACCATGAGTTGAGGTATGCGAATCACCACAAACTACCGTCATACCAGGTAAGGTAAAACCTTGCTCAGGCCCCATCACATGCACAATACCTTGCCGTAAATCGGTCATCGAAAACTCTGTGATGCCTACTTCAGTACAATTTTTACTTAAGGTCTCCACTTGCAAGCGCGCAATAGGATCGGTAAAGCCTTGCTCGCGCTCGGCGGTAGGAACATTATGATCGGCAACAGCAAGATTACTCGCAGCACGCCAAGGCTTACGTCCTGCTATCCGCAACCCTTCAAATGCTTGCGGCGAGGTGACTTCATGCACTAAGTGTCGATCGATATAAATAATTGATGTACCATCGTTTTCTGTGTAAACAACATGGTCATCCCATAATTTATCGTAAAGAGTTTTGCCTGACATAAGGTTTTTCTTGGTTAAATTAAACTATCGAATACTTTTTGAGTGATTTCTGTAACGCTACCTACACCACCAATTGATGCAAATTTATCAACCCGTCCTGCGGTTGAATAAAAACCAACCAACGGCTTGGTTTGCTCATGATAGACCGTCAAGCGTTTACGAATGGTCGCTTCTTTATCATCGTCACGCTGAATCAATGCTTCACCCGTTAGATCATCAACGCCTTCTTGCTTCGGTGGATTAAATTCTACATGATAACTACGACCTGAAGCGTTGTGTACACGACGACCAGCAATGCGTTGAATGATATGCTCGTCAGGCACAGCAATTTCAATGACTGAATCAATGCGAATACCTAATTTCTCAAGGCCTTCAGCCTGTAAAATGGTGCGTGGGAAGCCATCTAATAAAAACCCATTGAGGCAATCAGCCTGCGCAATACGCTCTTTGATTAATCCCAAAATAATGTCATCAGAGACTAAGCCACCTGCATCCATGACTTGTTTAGCTGCTATTCCCAAAGGCGTCCCAGCTCTTACCGCCGCTCTCAGCATATCGCCTGTTGAAATCTGCGGAATGCCAAATTTTTCGGTAATGAATTGTGCCTGAGTACCTTTACCCGACCCAGGACTCCCTAACAAGATGATACGCATGAAATACTCCGTTTTACTTTATCTATGACTAACTAAAATGATAGTTTCTTTATTTGACAGAATTTTGCAAATAAAATTCAGCTAAGTATTTTATAGTATTTTCTAGCGAATCTCTTTTAAAAAAATTGAATATCGCAAAATACTTGGCTTTTGCATAAAAAATAAGCTCTAGCTGAATAATGCCTGATATGCACTGACTGCTGCCTCTGGATTACTGGCAAACAAGCCATCAATCACAGCTAACAGATCGGCGCCAGCAGCAAGCAAATCCCCAGCATTACTAGGTAAAATCCCACCAATGGCTACAATAGGAATATTTATATGCTGCTTAGCTTCGGTTAATAAACTAAGTGGGGCATGCCCTGCCAACGGCTTAGAACGTGATGGAAAAAATCGCCCAAAGGCAACATAATTAGCACCTTGTTGCTGAGCCAGTTGCGCCAAATCAAGCGATTGATAACACGTGATGCCGATAATCGCCTGAGCACCCAATAACGCACGCGCATCGTGTAAGTCACCATCGTGTTGCCCTAAATGCACACCTTCGGCACCCAGTGCCTGCGCTAAGTGCATATCGTCATTAATAATTAATGGCACGTGATAGCGCTGACAAAGTGTATGCACGTGCTTGGCAATAACGAAGTGATTAACAGGACTTTTATTGCGGTATTGCAGCATGACTGCACCACCCTTGAGAACCGCCTCGACCTCATTAAGAATAGCCGCTAAGCTTTTATTTTCTGCCTGCGTAATGGCATAAAGTCCACGCACCGGACATTTCACTCCTCACCTTCCACCCAAAAAAATCGATTGGGCAAATATTGCCCGCGACTGATTTGGTAACCACTTTGCAAAGAATTCCAGGTATATTCCTGCGCCTCTGCCACGGCTTGAATGGGATCTAAGCCATGCGCCATTAACGCCGCGATACTGCTTGCAAGCGTGCAGCCAGAACCATGATAACTGGCGGGCAATCGCTCCCATGAATAGGTTTCCCACAATCTCCCGTCATAAAACATCATGTTATGAACCACGTCAGTGGCTTCGTGGGTTCCTGTAATCAACACATAACGACAGCCCATCGCCAATAATTTTAAGCCACATTCTTCTAATGACTCTAAGCCCGTTAACTGTCGCGCCTCATGGCTATTTGGTGTTATTACAGTGGTGCAAGGTAATAATAAATCAATAATACTTGATAATAATCGCTCATTAGCTAAACGCGCACCACCCCCAGCAGCTAATACTGGATCTAACACCACGGGTATATTAGGATATTGCTTTAAGAGCGCATAAATAGCCAACGCTGTTTCATGATGCCCAAGCAAGCCAATTTTAAAGACATTCACGGCAAAATCATTTAGCAAGGTGGTTGCCTGACTAATAATATTTTCTGAACTTTGCGGAATACATTTCTTAATATTATGCGTATCCTGTTCAGTTAATGCAGTAATGACGCTGGCAGAATGACATTGATGACTGCTTAATGTTTCAATATCAGCTTGAATACCAGCTCCACCACTTGGATCATGACCTGAAAATGACAATACCACTGGACGAAATAACATCATGGTTTACCTTAAAATATTAATATTTACGCGACCCTAACCAAAACAACGCTTCAGCACACTACTTTCTTAACCTAGTATATAAAAACCCAACGTAATGGATTCACTTAAATTTACTCATCGACTGATTGTTTTAGATACAGAAACCACCGGACTTAGTTCTCAAGACGGACACCGTATTATCGAAATTGGCGCTATAGAATTGCTTAATCGGCGCTTCACCGGCAAACGTTTTCATGCGTATCTTAATCCAGAACGATTTATTGACGAAGGCGCATTAGCCGTTCATGGCATCAGTAATGAATTTTTAACTGACAAAGCACTGTTCAAAGAGATTTCAGGTGATTTTATTGACTTTATCGAGGGCGCCGAATTGATTATTCATAACGCACCATTTGATGTGGGCTTTATTAATTATGAATTTTCTTTATTAGAAAACTTCAATAAAACCATTACTGATTATTGCACTGTCTTTGATACCTTAAAATTTGCTAAACAAAAGCACCAAGGACAGCGTAATAGCTTAGATGCGTTATGTAAACGTTACGGTGTAGATAATAGTCAACGCGACTTACATGGCGCATTATTGGATGCTGAAATTCTTGCCGATGTTTTCTTATTAATGACAGGCGGACAGTTTTCATTATTAGAACAAACAACTCAAGATAACAAAACACGCCCCACAACAGTAGCGCAACCACTCTTCAATGAGCATAGAAAACCCTTAACAATCATTTATTGCTCAGAAGAAGAGCGCGTGCTGCATGAAAAGTGTCTCGCTACAATTGAACGCACCGCTGGCACTTGCCTTTGGAATGCACCAACGCCTTAAAAAAAAGGAGTCCGATGGGGCTAGCCAGTGCAGTGAATAATCTACTGCATCGCTAAGCCACATCAACTCCAATTTAGTTAGCTTTGTTTAGTCTTCAGCTTTTGGTTTAGCACGACGCGAAGGATTACCTATACGCTTTTTGCTTTTATCTACCTTTTTAACAGCCATGCCATCAACTTTAGAAATATTCAAAGGCTGTCCAGCAACGCGCACGCGCCGTAAATCTTGAATCAATTCCTTAGGCATGCCAGCAGGTAACTCAACCGTACTGTAATCGTCTTCAATTTTAATTCTTGCAATGTGCTTACCATCAATACCCGCTTCATTAGCAATAGCACCCACAATATTACCTGGCTTCACTCCATGCACATGGCCCACTTCAATACGAAAAACTTCCATTTCAATATCTCCGCCCATGGTATCCCGACGCGGACCACGCTCATTCCTTGAACGTTCAACTCGGGCACGAACAGGACGCTCTTCATAAGGTTCTTTGGCTTTTTTAGGTGGATTTTGTATCAATAAAGGCGTTTCACCTTGCACTAATTTTGCTAGCGCTGCGGCAATTTCAATCACTGCAACATTATGCTCACGCTCATATTGCTCAATTAATTGACTAAAAAAGCTTAATTCTTCAGCGGCTAAAGTATCGGTGATATTCTGCTTAAAACGAGCAATACGTTTATTATTAATAACTTCTGTAGAAGGTAAGCCCATCTCTTCCACTTTCTGTTTAGTGGCTTTTTCGATGTTCATTAATAATTTTCTTTCACGTGGGGCAATGAACAAAATGGCATCACCAGTACGCCCTGCCCTGCCTGTTCTACCAATACGATGCACATACGATTCTGTATCGTAAGGAATATCGTAATTGACCACGTGAGTGATACGATCCACATCTAAACCACGCGCTGCAACATCCGTGGCGATCAAAATATCTAATTTACCTGCTTTTAGATGATTGATTGCACGTTCGCGCAATGTTTGTGACATATCGCCATTAATTGCAGCAGCTGAATACCCCCTAGCCTCTAATTTTTCTGCTAATTCAACGGTAGCTGTTTTAGTTCTAACAAAAATAATCATGCCATCGAAGGTTTCCACCTCTAAGATACGGGTTAAAGCATCTAATTTGTGAATACCACTGACCACCCAAAACCGTTGGCGAATATTTTCTGCCGACGCAGTGGTGACTTTAATCGTAACTTGCACTGGCTCATGCAGATATTCTTGTGCAATTTTTCGAATAGCCGTTGGCATTGTTGCGGAAAATAAAGCGATCTGACGATTATCTGGCGTTTGTTCAAGAATCCATTCAACATCATCGATAAATCCCATGCGCAACATTTCATCGGCTTCATCCAAAACCAAGGTGGTAAGTCCATTAAGATTTAACGTGCCTTTGCGCATGTGATCCATAACACGACCAGGCGTCCCCACAACTACATGCGCACCGCGTTTTAATTGTCGCAATTGCGTGCTGTAATCTTGACCACCGTAAATAGGCAAAACATGAAAACCATTTAAATGTGCAGCATAACGCTGAAAAGCTTCAGCAACTTGAATAGCCAATTCACGGGTTGGCGCTAAAATTAATACTTGTGGGTCTTTTTGTTTAAGATCGATACGTGACAGAATAGGAAGTGCGAAAGCAGCTGTTTTACCTGTCCCTGTTTGTGCTTGCCCCAATACATCTTTACCTAACAACATATGGGGAATAACTTGTGCCTGAATCGGCGAAGGTGTTTCATAACCAACATCTTCCAATGCTTTTAGCACCGGTTCTATCAGCGCTAAATCTTGAAAAGTGGGTAATGTAGAAACATCATTGAGCATGGATTTACCTTGTAAAATTGAGAATGCGCGAATGCGCGGAGAAATATTAATAGCCGCGAATTGTATCCCATTCAGTTTAAAATTGCAGGAAATGATAAGGAAAATAAGATTTTTTGCTAAAAAGCTAAATTAATAATGCTTATAGCCTACGGTATTTTCAGCAACCCAACGCGCTTGCTGCCCCGCCACACATTCTTTTTTCCAAAAGGGTGCCTGTGACTTCAAGGCTTCCATTAAAAATCGGCACGCCTCAAACGCATCAGCCCGATGCGCCGACCAAACCGCCACCAAGACCAGCACATCTGTTGGAAAAACCTCGCCTACGCGATGAATAATCAGACTATCAATTAACGACCACTGCTCGTTGGCTTGTGCTGTAATCATCCCTAACTGCTTTTCCGTCATGCCTGGATAATACTCCAACACCATCCGTTCCACCTGCACCTCTTGGTTAAAATCACGCATGGAACCGACAAATACATTGGTCGCTCCCAGTGTACGCAGCACCCTAAGCTCCATCTGCTGTTGATACGTTTGCAGCGCATCCCAAGGATTAAATGTTTCTTGTACAATAGTTATCATGATTTAACTAACCTCCTGTCACGGGTGGAAAAAAAGCCACTTCATCACCCGGATTAACAACCCAATCCCAGCTAACGTAATCTAAATTTACCGCCACTTTAAGCTGCTCTGGCGGCGTTAGCTCTGGATTAAGCTGTGCCCACACATCGCTAACCGTCATGCTTCTTGTTAACGTAAAATAGTCTTCAGATCGGCCTAACTTTTCTTTTAAACTAGCAAAATACTTAACGACAATGCCACACTGTTGGTTCATATTAACTCCCTAAACTTACCCTAACTACTTAATAAACAAGCCATGACAACCTTGACACACTTCAATGCCACGGGCGAAGCTCACATGGTAGACGTAGGCAACAAAGCCCTCACGCAACGCCTCGCCGTGACTGAGGGCAGCATTTCAATGCAGCCTGCAACCCTACAATTAATACTTGCCGGCACGCCTAAAAAAGGTGACGTACTTGCGGTTGCCAGAATTGCTGGCATCATGGCGGCAAAAAAAACTGCTGATATTATTCCACTTTGCCACCCTTTACCTTTAACGCATATTGATATTCACTTTACCCCTAACCTTGAAAAAAATCACATAACGTGTCGAAGCACTGCTAAAACCACTGGTCAAACGGGCGTGGAAATGGAAGCGCTTACCGCAACCACCTGTGCGTTATTAACGATTTATGATATGTGTAAAGCAGTGGATCGTGGCATGATAATTCAAAATATACACGTAATTGAAAAACAAGGCGGCAAATCAGGGCATTGGCAAGCAGAAATTTAAGCTAACAAAAATTATTCACTTTGTAACAAAAATGTTAATCCTAAATTGATACACTCAGTGCATCAGAATACTAACCGCTTACATTATTTCTAACGCAGCTATTTTATGTCAATAACTCTACAAGAACTCGCCACACACTGCCATGCTCGACTTGAAGGCGGCAATCCAGCCGACCTTATTGACTCAGCCGCAGATATTACTGCCGCCCACGCAGGACAACTCACCCAATTAACCAATCCTAAATACAGCAAATACCTTGAAACCTCAACAGCCAGCGCCTGTATTATTGGTGCCGATTTTAAACTACCTGCCGTCCCAAAACAGCTTGCCTTACTGATTTGCGACGATCCAGAACTTAGCTTTATCAACGCTTTACACTTACTTCATCCAGCTCCCGTCCCTGCCCTCAGCATTGCGCCTCAAGCCGTCGTTGCTGATAACGTAAACTTAGGCGAAGCGATTCATATCGGCCCGTATGCAATCATCAACGACCACACCAGCATAGGCAATCATAGCCAGATTATGGCGGGAGCCTATATTGGCAAACACTGCAAAATTGGTCAACACTGTCAAATTCATCCTTATGCTGTTATTTATGACAATGTTGAAATAGGCGACCATGTGATCATTCACTCTGGCGCCATTATTGGCGCCGATGGCTTTGGCTATAAATTTAGAAATCACCAGCATATTAAAGTCCCCCAAGTGGGCAATGTGCGCATTGATGATCATGTGGAAATTGGCGCCAATACCTGCATCGACCGTGGTGCTTTAGGCAGCACCGTGATTGGTCAAGGCAGTAAAATTGATAACTTAGTGCAAATAGGTCATAACAATCAAGTGGGCAAACACGTCATCATGTGCGGTCAAGTGGGGATATCAGGCTCTTGCAACATCCATGATTATGCTATTTTTGCTGGCAGTGCAGGCATTGCCGATCACCTTACGATTGGTCAAGGTGCCGTGGTTATGGCGCGCGCCGGAGTAGCCAACGACGTCCCTGCAGCAAGCCATGTTTTTGGTAGTCCCGCCAAAGATAAACGCACCGCCTACAAAGAGCAAGTAGCCCTCACAAAACTGCCAGAATTACTCAAAAAAGTAAAACAGCTTGAAGACCAACTGCATGACTTACTTCATCATAAAAGCTAAGCAGGCGTAACAAGGCTTTAGCTTTTTTAAACAATACCTAAAGCCATCAGACACGCTATTTACTGTGATGACCCTAATGAGCATTACTGACGTAAAGCCAGTAATTTTCATTAGGGCTTTATTGTCAACTAAGAAGTACAGGCTTAACTTAGTGCTAAATACAGCACGCCACACGTCATCACTCATTTATACAACGCCCTCATTACTTAATCTTATCACCTTTATTTTTAATTAAACTGTCATCATTTACTACTAAAGTAGAGGGTAATTCAGTACAAAATTTAAGGCACTTCACTTGCCCTCAGCCTTCATTATCTTATGTTTGAACAAGAAACAGCCTTACAGCAAAGTAACGTAGAAAACTTTTCCGAACCTTGCGTACGCAATTTAACCTATCAAGTTAAGCCCATCTCCATAGACACTTACATTTTAGATGTATTGCACCTGTTTCAAGATCAAGCCACACTCTCTGCTTTACCCATTTTAGACGCACACAATCGCTATTTTGGCGTAATTTCCAGAAAAAATTACCTAAATCTCATGACTCGTGCCTTTGCACGTGAGTTATTTGCACGAAAAAAACTGTCTTTTTTACTGACCAGTCATGGACATATATTTATAGCGCCCTTAATCGTTGAAGCAAATGATCGCATTGACCAAGTTATTGTTAAATTTTTAACCATCGACCCAGGCTTTACACATGAAGCCATCCCAGTTATCGATCAACACGAGCTCTTAGGTCTAGTAAAAATTGCAGATTTAATTCTTAGCATGTCGCAAGCACAAGGCACACTAATAGAAGCCATGGTGAAATTAAGTGCTCGCTTAAACGATGAAGTAGAAAACGCAGCAACCTTACAAAAAAACTTATTACGCCCAGCATGCATTGAATTACCAGGCTTACAAGGTCAAGCTACCATGATAACCTCTAGCGAAGTAGGCGGAGATTTTTACGATTATTATGTTGTTGACGCGCGTTGGGTCATCATCTTAGTCGGTGATGTCAGTGGTCATGGTATCGCAGCAGGAACAATTGTCTGTGCGGCAAAAGCAGGCGTTAATTTTTTAGAATCTGAACAAGAAAAAGCACCGCACCTTATTCTTGCCAGACTGAATCAAATTATTTTTAAAACAGCACACCAATCGTTGCTAATGACTATGTTTGCGGTCTGTATTGACACCCAAACGGGTGCATTACACTATGCCAATGCGGGCCATCAATTTGCATATATCTATCGCGCCATACTCAGCCAACTAGACAGCTTAGAATTAGGCGGCTTACCCTTAGGTAAAAATGAACACACCCAATACGAGCACGCCAGCACTGAAATTGATATGGGCGACCGCTTATTTCTGTACACAGACAGCATTGTTGAAGAAGAAAATGCTGACGGCGAATGTTTTGGCTATGATCGCTTAGAAGCCGCATTGATTGATCTATGCGACAACGACATTCACAGCCTCAACACAGACTTGCTACACCTGCTCACGCAATTTTTGGGGCGTGCCGTATTTTATGATGATGTCACGCTGTTTAGTGTAGAACACCTAGAACGCACTCTGGAACGCAGCCCACAATTAACACTAAGCAATACCGAACAATCCAAAACTAGCTCAGACAGCAGTAAGCTTACGGTCTTTACTGACAGTTATTTTCGCGACACACAGCCCATTATTTCCGCCGACATTCAACGTCAAGTCATCATCCTGCTTGCTGAACACGATTTTTCTGAATTGATTCCTAGCTTGGCTCAACAAGGTATTCGCCGCGTCTTAATGCCCTCGCACCCAGTGCATCAGCACCTAGACATCACCACTTTACGCAATCAACACCTCACGCCACAGCGCGACGACTTAGTCTCATTACTACGCTACCCAGATCAACGCCGCGAATTTCAACTCACGCACACAGAAGATAAATTCTTTATTCTCAATGAAATTCAAGCATGGCTAGAAGAACAAACACTGCCCTACCCTGAACGCATTGATACCGTTATCTTTTTACTTGACGAACTCATTGAAAATGGCGTTTGTGCTGCACCGCGTGATGGCAAAGGTCGTGCCTTATACCCAAAAGGACAGCCCCGTGAATTAGCTGACGATGAACTCTTAACACTTGATTTATCACTGCAAAACGGACTACTTGGTATTTCCTTAATCGACAACTGGGGCACCTTAACGCCAAAAATATTTTTAACTCGTCTCAGTCTGCATATTCAAGGGCAAGGCTTAGAAGCGGGCGTAGGCGGAGGTGGCTTATACTTAATTTGGCGCATGTCAGATTATTTACAAATACGCGTTTTTCCACATCAACAAACCCAAGTCTGTGCATTTATAGACTTCAACACGCCCTTTGAACCAAATAACGATAAAAGCTTTCAATTTCTCTACCACAATGAATTTTACGAGGTGCTAGATAATGCATAATGCAAAATTAACTATTCAACAGAACACCATCAATGAGCCTTATGCTCAACTGTTTACGCTCATTGGCAACATTGATTCTGATAGCCAACCTGCGTTAAGAAATTTATACACATTGCCCTCAAATACCACGACAGAATTAAATTTTTCGCAAGTCAACAGCATGAACTCCATCGGTTTAGCTGAATTACTCAAACTAATTGAACACTTGCAAAAAAATAACATCACCGTTCGTATCACCTCAGCAAATCAAACCATTGGCTTAATGTTCAACCAAACAGGCTTAACACATTTACTTAATCAAGACTGTCCAAACGCCTCAACTGCCCAGCCAACAACACCCAACGCCACGGCAATGCTGCAACTTGTTTTCCCTCAAGATCGTCAAGCGTCATCACAATGCATCCAATTAATTGGCAACATTGACGCCAGTGCTGCAGAAACCTTCTTGCCACTTTACCAAATAGCCAAACAACGCCACATTGAATTAGATTTTTCCAATGTAGAACGCATTAATTCAATGGGTTTAGCGCAACTGCTACAACTCTTTGAACACTGGCAAAAACAACAGATCAGCATCCAAGTAAGCCATCTTAATCGCATGATTTCTGTGCTTTTTAAAATGACAGGCTTAACCCGTTTTATAAGTGACGCCGCCGCGACCAACTCGACAACGCTAGCCACCACCGCCCAAACTCCCGCCTTTACCCCCACCAGCACAGCAGATAAAGTCCCCCACTACGTCATCCAAACGCCAACGCTGCCGCCACTCCATACCGCACATCACCTTGCTTTAGCAGCGCACGCTGCGCAATCAGCACAACCCGCACATCAACTAACGCAAGAGCATGGCTTACAAATAAAAACCGTCCACCAAACAGAGCCTAATACTCACCATTTCGAGTTAATAGGTATTATCGATGCCACCGCATTGCCCTGTTTACAAAGCTTATGGGCAGTCCCACCCTACACCACCGCACAACTAAATTTTGCTCAGGTCTTACGCGTTAACTCGATGGGTCTTGCACAACTGCTTAAACTCTTTGAATACTGGCAAGAACAACACATCCAAATTCAAATCATCAACACCAATCGGATGATTGGCATTTTGTTTAAAATGACGGGCTTAACACGTTTTTTAGCCAATAACATCGAGGCCGCCCCCACCGCCCCCACACCGCAGCACCGCGCCCAAACTGCGGCACCCACAACGGGCTATTCGGCTCCACAGCATACGCTCACGCCCCCTATAGCCGCACTTAATTCAGAAAAACTAAACGTATGGATTAATGCGCAAAGAAGCCAACACATCCAAGCTTGGCAGTTTTTTTCAACGTATTTACAACAACACTTAGGCAGAACCTTTAATTTAGAACTCATACACGGCACCGCGACTGAGCACCCTAAAGCCATTGAAACCATGGACATTGTCTATACCAATCCATTTGTTGCCGCCCAATTACAACTCACGCATCACTTTCAACCCTGCCAACGTCCGCTCAACCAATTTGAAGAAGTAACCGTACTCATCAGAGCTGATGATACACGCCAAACCCTAGAAGACTTTCAGCACAGCACCTGTGCCACCACCTCTGCAAACACCACAGTTTATTTACAAGGACGCGTTATACTGGAAGAACACCCCTGCAACGCAAACACCCTAAACTATGTGTTGACTGGTCATGACATCAAAGCCCTGCAATTACTGCTTAAGGGCAAAGCAGATATACTGTTTATGCTCAGCCAAACTTATCAAAGCCTCTCCTCGCTAAGCAAAAAAAGTCTGCGCATACTCGGACAAAGTGACACTCAATGCGCTTACCCCATGTTTCTCACGGCACCGCAAAGTATGCACCTCAACACGGCATTACACGATGTGTTATTAAATATGGGGCTCAACAGCCAAGGCAGACAAGCCCTTGCAGAACTAGGTTTTAGTGGCTGGAGCAAACCCTCGCACGAAGAATGCGCACAGCTTACTCAACTTTATACACGCTTTAATGCGCACAAAACCTCTTAAAAACATAGCCAGTTAAAAACATAACAATTTTATTCCCACAGCAATGGTCATCACCTCATAACTGCGTTTAATCCATTGATTGCCTTTTAAAATAGCCAAGTGTGCGCCAAGATAGCCTCCCACAAACGAGCCCAATAACAACACTGGCAGCCAACTCCATTTAACCGTTGCAATCATTGCCAACACGAACGCACCTGAGCCATTCCAAAATAAACCAACAATCACCAAGGTATAAGCCACGGCACGTTTGTAATCCATACCAAACCAAGCTATCAACACCAGCGTAGCAAATAAACCCGTACCTGAAGCGATCGAACCATTTAAAAAACCAACCACAAACAACACAATACCCCCTTTAACCAAGCCACTTAATTCACGGTGTATAGGTTGATATTGCTTGCCCAACTGTTTATTAACTAAAGAATGCACGCCCAAAGCAATAGTCAATACACCCAATATAGCTTTTGCCAAGGCATCTGGAATATGGACAACAGTAAATGAACCTAAAATTACTGCTGGAATACCCACCGCAGCCATAAAAAAAGCAAAGCGTCGCTCCAACACATCTTCTTTTAAATACCGAACCGATGCCCCAACGCCCAACGCAACCGACGCAATTTTATGCGTCGCTAACGCCACGCTAAACGACAGACCTAAAAAAATTAACACAGGAAATTGAATCAACCCCGCTCCGCCGCCTGCCAAGGCAGAAAATGTATTGGCAACTAACGACGCACCAAACACCAGTAACTGCTCATAATAATCGCTCATAACAAGTTAATCACCAAAATGCAACGCCAACCAGCAAGCATCTTCCGAACACCACTCAACACGATGCTTACAATGTGCAGGCAAGGTAACATAATCACCAGCCGTTAATGCCAGCGAGTCACCCGATGCAAAGACCAATGTCGCACTACCCGTAACGAGCATCACCCACTCAATCTGGGCTTGGTCATACCAAACACCTGCTGGACTTGGACAACCATGTGACTCAATTTTCTCTACCCTTAGTGCCGATGTGGTCAGTAATGGAAAAAATTGCTCAGCGTCATTAGCCACAGAACGCACAGCCAAAATATTACTCACTACAGGCAAGCTAAGGTCGCTCATTTCTTCACCAACGCCATTAACTCACCATAACTATCCACCTTTGCATAACTAACCTGAGCAGCATTAAGTTTATTAAGCGCCTCAAAAAACTTCGTCGCACAATCAATTCTAAAGTCCTCACTTTTTCTTAATTCCAGTGACGACATAGAACCTTTAGTTTCAGCAACAAAATAAACATGATTAACCACCCCTTCTTTAAAAGAAATTGCCCAGTCAGGATTGTAATTGCCTACGGGCGTAGAAATATAAAAATCCTTGGGCAATTTGGCATATACCACCACATCGGTACACGTATCAAGCTCCTTAGCAAACTCGCGCTCAATATTAGAATCCGTCACCAAATAATCATAAATATGTCGAGTAAGCTTATCTCCAGCCGTGCTGAAATCCAGCGTTGTTTTAGCTTGAGTAAAAATGCTCGTATCAAAAGTTCCGGCACGGGTGTCATAGCTCAAATGCTCAATCACCACCGTGGCTTTCTGCTCATTAATCAGCTGGCTGGCTTTAGCGATAAATGCCTCAGGATTGGTTTTGTACTGACTAAACGTATCCAGCCTAAGCCCTTGCAAAATCTGGGCAACCGTTCGGCGCGTCAACTGCGTTTGTGCTACCAATTTGCCAATAAGATCATAATTAACCGCAGAATGAACAGAATGCTTCATCACCTCAGTTTGCGTTTCCATCACCTTAAACGACTCTCTTTGTAGCACCTCCTCATAAGTAACATCCGCCTTTTGCTCACCGCGTTTAATGGTGTACTGCAACGCACTCACACTCAGCGTCTTATCCAATTCAGCCACGCATTTGGCAATCAATTCTTCGCTAGAAAAGTTAACGGTGTACGCCGCTTTATGGTTGATATGCTGCCACAAGGCGATAAATTCCTGTTTCTCAAAATTAGCATTCAAGGGATTGATTTGTTGAGTGCGCCCGTTATCAACAGGCGGCAATTTGGCGTCACTGAACACCGTATCAATCAATTGGAATACCTGCTGGGCATGAAGGGCTAAATCAGGCGGCAACTCGGCAAGCTGCCCCGCTTTTTTCGCGTCATGATAAGTTTGAGTTATTTTATCAGCCAAATCGGTGTAACCATTTTGAATCAAATAATGACAAAGTTGTTTGGCAAGTATTGGCGTCACCACCACATCCCCAGACGGCGTAACTAAAACCTTACCCTTAAAGTATTTTTCATCAGCAATACGTGGCCGTTCAGACAAGGACTCGCTCATATCGCGTTGCAAGGCAGTAACAAACTCAGTGTAACTTTCACTGGTGACAACAGTCAGCACATTGATTGTATGCACCGTCTCAAGTTTATCCATGCGCTCACCCAATTGATTAACCGAAAGCCGCATGCCTCGCCCCACTTCTTGCCGTCGTGAAATGCTATTATCGCTGTGCTTGAGCGTACAAATAACAAACACATTAGGATTATCCCAGCCTTCGCGCAATGCAGAATGCGAAAAAATAAAACGCACAGGCTCAGTCAGCGATAACAAACGTTCCTTATCTTTCAAAATCAAATCATAAGCCGCCACGTCATCCGTTTCAGTGGATTTTTTGCCCGTGACAGGATCAACCAAACGTTTGGATTTTTTATCAATCGAGAAATAGCCTTGATGGGTTTTAGCGGTCTCAATACCGCGCAAATAAGCATTGTAAGGATTGTCATCAAGCGTCAACACGTCATTAAGCTGACGGTTATACTCCTCTTCAAACATCGCAGCATATTCGCCACTCGATTCCCCATGCTCATCATAGCAACGGTATTTAGCAACACTATCAATAAAAAACAACGACAACACCTTAATGCCCTGATGAAATAAAGCCTGCTCTTTTTCAAAATGCGCTTTAATCGCTTCACGGATTTGGATACGCCGCAACGCCGCTTCATCAACATCCCCCGTGGCATCGCCTACTACCAACTCCACCCCATTGGTAAAACTTAAGGTCTGCGAATTAGCATTAATATCTGCCACCACAAAGCCTTGTTTATATTGATCCAGCCCACCCGACAAATCATATAAATTATCGCCCTTATGCAAGGTACGTAACACGCGCTTAATGCCAGTTTTCTGTTTAATTTCCAACTCCACCTGCACCACAGGCGGTTTACTGCTCGACAAACCAATCCCACCCAAATACAAATAAGCATGGGTACCTGTCAGATTTTTAACAGAAATACCACGCACAGCAATTTTCTTTACCAGTTTTTGGTTATAGGCATCCAGCGCATCCAGACGATGAATTTTATTGTGTTCGGTTTTATGGGTCGCTGAATAGCGCAAAATCATCAGCGGATTAAAGCCCTTAAAAGATTCCAGCGTTTTTATCCCTTCCATTTTTTGCGGTTCATCCAGAATCAAAATGGGGCGATTAGCGGCAATTACATCAATCGGACGTCGTGATTGAAAATCATCCAACTCTTCATAAATACGCCGATTATCTTTACCGGTCGCATTAAACGCCTGCACGTTAATCACCATCACATTGATGTTGGCATCCGAGGAAAAACTTTCAAGATTGGTCAGCAGTTTAGAGTTATAGATAAAAAAACGTATCTTTTTTTTGTAGTCTTCCAGAAAGTGATCAGCGGTTATCGTCAGTGATTTATAGACGCCCTCCCGTATCGCAATACTGGGTACGACGATGATAAACTTGCTCCAGCCATAGCGTTTATTCAGTTCAAAGATGGTCTTGATATAACAATAGGTCTTACCGGTACCGGTTTCCATTTCAATATCAAGATTAATGGCGCAACCGGTTTTTGCACCGACTACCTGCGTTGAAGAAAGCGGTAAATTCTGGTGATGTTGAACCGCGTGAATGTTTTCCAGCACGTTAATTGACTTGCTGATCTCATGATTCCTAAAGCCAGAATTCTCAAGTAAACTCTGATCTTGACCTGATTTAACCAAACCCGGATCAATATCATATTTAAAGCCGGTGCTTAACGGTTGCCCCGCAAAGCAATTGGCTACGGCTTCGACGGCATTGGTTTGGTAAGCCTGTTTCTTGAATTTG
>QYQN01000065.1 GCA_007280895.1 Methylococcaceae bacterium | reverse complement strand
CTGGGACTTGTAGTCATATCAATTCTTCTTATGACCAGCCTATATTTTTAATTATGTCACCCACTGTAAATCACATAGAGCCTTAAGTTTTTAAGTCTAGGCGGCAAGATAATCGTTTATAATTACGCGCTTGTTATTAAAGTCGGCTACCAAATTTAACGCGAGACGCCGTTAAAGGTTAAGCCGTTCGTGGCGAGTCCTTAGGCTACGCACAGGAAAGACTTGTCAAACCATGAACGGCTTAACCGTCCATCTTGCAACAAGCTCAGGACGAACGGTCAAGCTTTATTAGTGTTCCGTGTTAAGTTGGTAGCTTTAAAGTCAAGTACATCAGGGAAAAAGGTTGTCGTCATGCAAGAAATCAATCCAATAAAAAATAAAATAGCAGATTTAAAAAGTCGAGGGCTGTCACTTAGGGGGTATCTTTGACTACGAAATAAAAAATGAACGCCTTGTTGAAGTGTTACGCGAATTAGAAAATCCAACAATTTGGAACACGCCTGACTTAGCGCAGGCGTTGGGAAAAGAACGTGGACAATTAGAGATAGTTGTCAACACGATCAATGATTTAGCGCAGGGCTTGGTGGATGCAGAAGAATTATTACTGATGGCCGTAGAAGAAGAGGACGAAGAAACCGTAAGTATTGTTGAAAAGGATCTTGAACATTTCGAAACGCAAGTAGCTAGACTAGAATTTAGACGGATGTTTTCGGGTGAAATGGATTCAAATAATGCTTTTTTAGATATTCAGTCGGGATCAGGCGGCACCGAAGCACAGGATTGGGCATCTATGTTAGAGCGCATGTTTTTACGTTGGGGTGAACGTAAAGGGTTTAAAACAGAATTAATCGAAGAATCAGATGGCGATGTGGCAGGGATAAAAAGTGCGACGATTCGTTTTGAAGGTGACTACGCATTTGGCTGGTTACGCACTGAAACAGGGGTGCATCGTTTAGTCAGAAAATCCCCCTTTGATTCAGGTAATCGTCGTCATACCTCGTTTGCCTCAATATTTGTGTCCCCTGAAATTGATGATGATATTGCCATTGATATTAATCCTGCGGATATTCGTGTCGATGTTTATCGTGCCAGTGGCGCAGGTGGTCAGCATGTAAATAAAACAGAATCAGCAGTGCGTATGACGCATAATCCAACGGGTATTGTTGTGCAATGTCAAAATGATCGCTCGCAACATAAAAACCGTGACACCGCCATGAAGCAATTAAAAGCAAAATTATATGAGTTAGAAATGCGTAAACGCAGTGAATCGGCTCAAGCGGTGGAGGACACGAAATCAGACATTGGCTGGGGCAGCCAGATTCGCTCGTATGTGTTAGATCAATCGCGCATTAAAGACCTGCGCACCGGAGTTGAAACAGGGAATACCCAAGCGGTCTTAGATGGAGATTTAGATCAGTTTATTGAAGCCAGTTTGAAAAGCGGTCTGTAATGAGCAAAACATGTAATGACTTGCTATTTTATTACTATCAAAAATGTTAAAAATTAACTGTCAACAGCGGGAAAATTACACACTTTGTATATTACTTTTAAGGGGTTACAAAAATAATTATGACTTCATCTATTAATGAAAAACGCCATTTTCATCGCATTACCTTTCATTCCGATGCGCTTTTAAAATCTGACACGTCACAATGGAATTGTGAGGTCTTGGACTTATCACTTAACGGTTGTTTATTGCGTTTTTCTGACGATTGGCAGGAAGATAAGACGTTGATTTACACGTTGGTATTAAGTTTATCCGAAGAAATAGTCATCAGCATGGAAATGACGGTGGCACATCAGCACGAAAAAACGGCTGGATTTAAATGTGAATACATTGATTTTGATAGTTTTTCTAATTTATCACGGTTAATCGAGCTGAACTTAGGCGATAGTCAATTACTAGAGCAAGATTTTTTAGCCTTAGCTGAAATAAAAAAACACCAAGAATAAGCGCGGCCACATTATCGCGTTTATTCACCTATGCCTGCTTAGCAGGTGACTGTCCAACCTTGAAATTATTTGCATACTTTTATTATTTACTATGTCAGAAATACAACACGACGAACAAGAACAAATCAAACAACGCCGTCAAAAACTTACCGATTTACGTACCCACAGCATTGCCTTTCCCACTGATTTTCGTCGTAACTCGCTGGCAGGAGAACTGCTAACGCGTTACCAAGATTTATCAAAAGAGGCACTCGATGCCAACCCTATTCGCGTTAAATTAGCTGGGCGAATAATGACGCGGCGCATTATGGGAAAAGCCAGTTTTTGTCATATTCAAGATATGTCTGGTCAACTACAGTTATATGTAGCGCGCGATGCCTTGCCAGAAAATATCTATAATGAGCATTTTAAAAAATGGGATATAGGCGACATCATTGGCGTAGAAGGTGTGTTATTTAAAACCCAAACCGAGGAGCTTAGCGTTAGAGTAGAGCAGCTTCGTTTATTAACGAAAGCATTACGCCCTTTGCCAGAAAAATTTCATGGCCTTGCCGATCAAGAAATCAAGTACCGTCAGCGTTACTTAGATTTAATTATGAGTCAGGACTCACGGAATACTTTTCTTATTCGTTCAAAAATTGTGGCGTATATCCGTCAATTTTTAATAGAGCGACAGTTTTTAGAAGTTGAAACACCCATGATGCAAGTGATTCCAGGGGGCGCAACGGCGCGGCCTTTTACTACGCATCACAATGCTTTAGATATGCAGCTTTACTTGCGCATTGCCCCCGAATTATATTTAAAACGCTTAGTTGTAGGTGGTTTTGAGCGGGTGTTTGAAATTAATCGAAACTTCCGTAATGAAGGGTTGTCGACACGTCATAATCCAGAATTTACCATGCTGGAGTTTTATCAAGCGTATGCAGAATATCATGATTTAATGGACTTAACCGAAGCTATGCTGCGCGGTATTGCAGAAGAAGTTATGGGAACCAGTAAAATCAATTATCAAGGTGAAGTGTATGATTTTTCCCAAGCGTTTCAACGCATGACCGTGGTTGAATCAATCTTACATTTTAATCCACAGTTAAGCTTAGCTGATTTAACAAGCCGAGCCGCCGCCGTTAAGGTAGCAGAAACCTTAGCCCTGCCCATTAAAGAAAGCTATGGTTTAGGCAAAATTCAGATTGAAATTTTTGAAAAAACGGTAGAAAGCAAATTACTCCACCCCACGTTTATCACCGCTTACCCAGTTGAAGTTTCTCCCTTAGCACGACGTAATGATCTTGACCCACATGTCACGGATCGCTTTGAATTTTTTGTGGGAGGACGAGAAATTGCTAATGGCTTTACCGAGTTAAATGACGCGGAAGATCAAGCGGCACGTTTTCAGCAACAAGTTGAAGAAAAAGAAGCGGGTGACGATGAAGCGATGCATTTTGATGCAGACTATATCACCGCCCTAGAACATGGTATGCCGCCCACAGCAGGCGAGGGCATAGGTATCGATCGCTTAGTGATGTTATTTACCGACGCGCCATCCATTCGTGATGTCTTACTTTTTCCACACATGCGGCCAAAAGCTTAGGCACCGTAGCATTCATATCTAACCGCGTGCATAGGTCGCAATAGGCGTTAGCCTTATTGCGACGCTTTGTGGTGTTGGGTGCTGCAATACGGGTTATGCGTTATGCAGTCGATTGCTTAGTCAAATTTGGTACGGTAAAGGGTAGCTTTGTAGTACCAGCGCGAATTAACACGAAGCCCAGGCTTTGCCATCTCCAACGTAATATCCACCTGCTCATCTTTCTGAAAGCTCAATAATTCAGGAAACAAGCCTTTCAATCCCGTATTCTGTGGAAAATCACCGTATAAACAGCGCGCACATTCTTCAAAATCTTGTTTGCGCCTCGCCAAAGCAAAGCGTTGTAATTGACTGAGTTTTTGGGCAAAGTTTTCTTTATCAAGAGCAAGCATTTTCGTCAATGGACCTAAGGCATCGTTTTCTGCGTCATCGATTTGCTCATCTGTGGCGTGTAGGCACGTTAAGTCCAATAAAAATTGCGATAATATCGTCCTCCGTCATAGTGCCGCGTTCTTGCAATGACACCTCAGCTTCGGCAGCGTCAAGGAAAGGCGCGTTATATTTAAGTGTGCAGCGAGTTGATCTTCCGTTTTAGTGTTAATTTGTTTAAGTTTATTTAAAATGGACATGCGTTTGTATTCCAAAAGTCATGACAGGGTGGGTTGGCTTGTTTTGTTTGGCTATTTATTATAAGGAATCGGTTGCACTCGGCGTAAGCCGTATTGTGACGCTTGGTCGCTAAGCGTGCGCTGGACGTCGATAAAATCAGTAATTTTTACAAACTGACATAATAGGATGTTATGTTTTGTGTCATGATAAGAGGTAATGTAATGATGCGTGTGCTAGAAATTAAGCAGCAGAAATTGGTCGTCACTCAGCGCGAGGTGCCCTCGCCCTTAGCCTATCAAGTGGTGATAAAAGTTTACGCGGCGGGTGTTAATCGTCCAGATGTGTTGCAGCGTCAAGGCTTATACCCACCGCCTGAAGGTGCTTCGGATATCCCCGGCTTAGAAGTCGCTGGTATCATCATTGCTGTTGGTCAGGCGGTCACGCACTGGCAGTGTGGCGCTACGGTTTGTGCGTTAGTTACGGGTGGCGCTTATGCTGACTATTGCCTAGCCTCGGCAGTACTGTGTTTACCCATGCCAACGGGGTTTACTTTTGTGCAAGCGGCAGCCTTGCCCGAAACATTTTTTACAGTGTGGAGTAATTTAATCGATCGTGCCCGCTTAGCCGCCAATGAAACGCTGTTGGTGCATGGCGGAAGCAGTGGTATTGGCACGACGGCAATCCAATTAGCCACCGCTCGTGGTGTAAAGGTATTGGTCACTGCGGGGTCAGAGCAAAAATGTCAGGCGTGTTTAGCCTTAGGTGCAACGGCGGCCATTAACTATCGAACGCATGATTTTGTGACGGAGGTTAATCGGCTCACCGCAGGACAGGGCGTGGATGTCATACTCGATATGGTAGGAGGTGATTATTTACCCAGAAATCTAAAGTGCATGGCGTTTGATGCGCGGCTTGTGCTGATTGCCTTGCAAAGCGGCACGAAAGCGGAGCTTAATTTATTGCCGGTTATGCTACGACGCTACACCTTAACAGGATCGACCTTGCGTGGACGTAGTGATGACTTTAAAGCACAGATAGCACAGCACCTGTATCAACAGGTTTGGCCCTTGTTAAGCAGTGGTCGCTTACGCCCCATTATTTACACTACCTTGCCATTGACCGCAGCACAGCAGGCGCATGAGTTAATGGAATCAGGAGTGCATATTGGCAAGATTATTTTGGAGATAGATCATGACTAATATAAATAATTTTACAAATGTGCTGGCGCCAACGATTGCGCTGGCTTACCTAGAGCATCCAGAGTGGGTGTTTATCGATTGTCGTTTTGTGCTTAATGAGCCTGATGCAGGGGCTTTAGCCTATCAGCATGGTCATCTTCCACAGGCGTTTTATCTGCATTTAAATAATGATTTGTCCTCTAGGGCACACGCACAAACGGGCCGGCATCCGTTACCCAATGTTATGGCCTTAGCAAAAAAACTAGCTTCTTTGGGCGTGAACTCTGCCACGCAAGTGGTGGTTTATGATGATCAACAAGGTATCATTGCTGGGCGTTTATGGTGGTTATTGCGTGCGATGGGGCATACGCGTGTGGCGGTGCTCGACGGTGGTTTAAAATATTGGCAACAATTGGGCTATCCAGTGACCACGCGTTTGCCCAAGCCAAAACTAAAACCTACACAATTAAGTGGGTGGTGTAATGCTTCGTTAGCCGTATCAGCACGGCAAGTGGAAAATTTATCAGCACAACATAAAATTTTATTGCTGGACGCACGCAGTGCTGAGCGTTACCAAGGCTTACACGAACCTATAGACCCCATTGCTGGTCATATTCCAACAGCGCTGAATCGACCAGTACAGCAGAATTTAACAGCAGCGGGTGTCTTTCATACAGCCGATCAATTACGTGCACAATTTTTAGCGTTAATCACACCGTTTTCGCCTGAACAAGTGGTGCATTATTGTGGTTCTGGCGTAACGGCTTGTCATAATATCTTGGCAATGGACTATGCAGGGTTGACACCATCACGCTTGTATGTGGGGTCGTGGAGTGAATGGATTCAAAATCAAAATCGTATGGTTGTTAGTTCTGCGGGTTAATTAGCCTGTAGAGGACTTTTCTTTAAATTTTAGGTATTTATTCTCATGTCTTTTTTGTCATCGTTCTTAAAAACAACGCAATCTATAGAGCCTACACAGACCTTACAACCTGAAATTATTTCTGTTGATACGCTTAAAGAACTCATTCCTATCAGAAATTTTAGTAAAGAAAAATTAGAAGCGTTTGCGACTAATTTAAAATCAGAAATTTACCCTAAAGGCACCACGTTGTTTTCGTTTGGAGAAAGCACCGACTTTGCTTTCTATTTACTTAAAGGGGTGGTGCTGTTGGCAGATAATGCCGCCAATTATTATGAAGTGAAAGATGGCAGTGCAAAAGCTCGCTTTCCTTTATCAAGTGGCGCAGTAAATACTACTACTGCGGTCACTCAATCTGAGGTAAGTGTGCTGCGCGTTTCGCAAAAGATTATGTCTAGTAGTGGACAAAACTCCATGCATTTAGCGCAATTTATTATTCCCACTGAGCTTGAAAATAATCATTTATTACATACTTTTTCCGAGCATTTTGCCACCGAGACCCTGCAAATTCCCACCTTGCCTGATGTGGCCGTTAAGCTACGTAATGCGTTACATCAAGATGTCGATTTAGCTGAAGCCGCCAAGATTATTCAGTTAGATCCTGTGATATCGGCTAAATTAATCGAATTAGCCAATTGTCCGTTGTATGTCTGTCCCACACCAGTGCGTTCCTGTCTTGAAGCCATTAAGCGGATTGGCTTAAGTGGCACGCGCAATATGGTCATTAGCTTAAGTATTCATCAATTATTTAAATCACATTCCACTAGAATAGGGCAAGCACTCGATAAGGTTTGGCGTGGCAGTGTGTATATGTCGACCTTATGTTATGTCTTAGCAAAAACAACTAAACAAGCAAACCCTGAAGAGGCTATGTTAGCTGGTTTGATTTGTGATTTAGGGTGTGTGCCATTTTTACATTTTGCTGATAACTTGCCAAAAGACTATTTTACCGATGAAGAATTACTAAGTGCTTTGTCCTGTGCAAAAGGTCCGATTGGACATAAACTTTTATCAGAATGGGGCTTTTCAGAAGAGTTTGTAAAAATCCCTTTGTATTCTGAGGATTGGTATCAAGATTCTGGTGATACCTTGAGTTTGCTGGATATCGTCATCTTGGCGCGTTTACATAATGCAATGGGCAAACCCGAGGGAGCAAATTTACCGGTCGTGACATCTATTCCTGCGGCAAGTAAATTAAAGGATTACTCTTTATCTCCTGAGTTATCTTTAAACATCTTACATAATGCTAAGCAGCAAATTTCTGAAGCGTTAAAGGTGTTAGCTAATTGATGTGCCCCCGCCATAGCGGGCTTATTACCCGCCAAGCCTTGGGTAAAAATTTCTGCATAATTGTTTAAACTATAATCCTTACCTTGTCTTTCAACTTTTAACGCCTTACGGTTATTTGTCAATAATGAGCCTCAACACCTTTGTAACAAAAAATTCCGAATATTTTTTTGGCAGTCATTATCACTGTGCTTATCTTTTAACATGTCAACACACGGACGCGCTGCTTATCTCCAGCGACGCTAGTGCTGACAAGGTTTGGCAATGGTTTGATAACAAACAACACTTTTTATTTCATGCGTTAAAAGGCTGTAATTTGCTTAAAAATGCTGATTTCAGTCAAGTGCAGGCGAATAAGTTGAGTGGATGGCGCACTGAAGTGTATCCACCTGCCACAGTGGGCGTTAATTTCTCTGAAAAATGGCATTTAACAGAGGGGCATACCGCCTATTTGTATGCGCCCAGTGATGTTTTTCGTCCCGAGTTACAATTAGTTGAGCGTATTCCTTTGGTGGAAAATGCAGCGTTTGAGTACCGATTATCTGGTTTTTTTGGCACCCATCGAGCAGAAGGCATCATTAAAGTAGACTTTTACAATGCCCAAGAAACGCTCGTAGCAAGCAAGCGTTTTACCATTACTGATTCAGCAAAGCACTTAGGTGGAAATTTATTGCACAATTATCAGTACCAACACTGGCTTATTCAGCCTGTGGCGGGTGCTGTTTCTGTCAGCCTGGCGATCATCTTAGGACAACCCACCCAGCAACATGCACCAGATAGTTTTTTATTTATTGCACATGTATTTTTTGGCGTAGCAGATCCAGACACGACGTTGCGCTGGTCACCTTATTCAGAAGGTGCCTGGCAATTAACGCAGGCCGCACAACACAGCGCGTGGCAATATTTTGCGTTAATGCCCTTGCCGTCAACGCAAACTGAGCCGTTTGCTATAACAATAGCCGAGCAGCAGCACTTAGTTACCCCAGAACTTGCTAAGATACCCGCCTACTTAAGTGCTGAGGTGTCGACAACGGCGCAAAAGTTGGCGCAGTTATTTGATGCCCAATACTATTTAAATTATGGCGGTCATGCATTAAGTCAATTCAATAAAGAGCAATTATTAACGCATTATTTACAGCAGGGTTGGCAGCGTAATATTGCACCGTCGCCGTATTTTGATGTGACGTGGTATCGAGTCAATAATCCTGAAGTACGCAAAAACACACTAGAACCGTTACAGCATTTTATTGAGGTAGGCAGTCCAGCGTTGCGCAGTCCACATCCTTTATTTGATGCCCAATGGTATAAAAAAACCTATTTAGCCAATCAAACACACGCCGCAGAGCCGTTTTTTCATTATATAACCGAAGGCTGGCGTTTAGGTTATCAGCCCCATCCGTTATTTTGGTCGCGATGGTATGCGCAGCACTATTTGGGCACTAAAGCAGGTCAGATTGATCCGTTTTATCATTACTTAACTGAAGGGTGGCAGCAAAATTGTAATCCCAATCCCTTGTTTGATTGTGCCTATTACCTTAAAACGCATAGCAGCAAAATGCGTATTGAACCCGATCCTTTAGCCCATTATTGTCATGTAGGCTGGCGAGAAAATTTACCGCCACATATCTTGTTTGATCCCATTTACTTTGCCATGCACGCTGGTTTTAACGTACAAACCGCAAAACAATCACCTTTGCAGGAGTTTTTAGCGGACAGTAATGCACCCAGTCCACATCCTTTATTTGATGCAGAATTTTACCGAGAACAGGTGGGAGAGGGCTTAACGCAAGCCCCTTTGTTAGCGTATTTAGCACAGGGCTGGGACGCACATATTGATCCTAATCCTTTGTTTTCAAAAAAATATTATTACCAACATTGTAAAGAAGCACGTGTCAACAAAACTGATGCACTGGTGCATTATTTACAAGAAGGTTGGCGTAAAAAGAATCCTGTTCATCCCTTATTTGATGCGGACTATTATGTGGAGACAAACCCTAAAGCAAAAGGGTGTATTCCTCTGCAACATTATTTAATGCATGGCTGGAAGCATCACTTTAGCGGTCGTCCAGAAAGTGATAAGCACGCTATTTTAGTCCAACACTTGCCAGCAAATCGTCGAGTGTTGGCTATTCCAGCAGATCGTTTATTGCCTGGCGCGGCGGCGACCGTAACGAATAGTCGCCAACGCATTGGTGTTTTTGCACATATTTTTCATGCCGAGTTGGCAGAAGAAATGCTTACTGCCTGCAATAATATTCCAGGGGATTGTCGGCTTTTTATTAGCACGAATACTCTGCTTAAACAGCGTGAAATAGCTGAAATCTGTCAACAAGTCGCTAAACATCCTTATGAAATTTGGTTAACAGCCAATCGTGGACGAGATTTAGCCTCCATGCTTTGTGATTTTAGGGACGCGTTTGCCCAAGTAGAGATTGGTGTACATATTCATTCCAAGCGCTCCAGTCATTTTTCTGCGGATTTTTCCGATGCGTGGCGGCGACATTTAATTGCAGGAAATTTAGGCTCTAAGGCCTTGGTAAGCAATATCTTGCATGTTTTAGCAAACGATAGCATCGGCGCGTATGCCCCCGATCACTTTGAACCGATTCGTCCATTAGTGCAGTGGACCGGTAATTTTGCCACGGTTAAAGCCTTACTTGCCCTGTGTGGTGAGGATCTTTCTAAAGACCACAGTGTAGATTTTCCATCGGGATCGATGTTTTGGTTTAAAACTAACGCCTTGCAACCCTTAATGGCTTTACATTTACGCACCTATCATTTTGAAGCAGAACAAGGACAAACAGACAACACCTTAGCCCATGCGATAGAACGTGCGTTTTTTTATTTTGTAGAAATTGCCGGTTATGCGTGGCTCGTGGGTAAACCTGTAAACGCTGAGGCCGCAGAGCAAGCCGTAAGCCAATTCAATGTTGAGCCATGGTATTTAACTCAGCAGGCAAATCGTATTTTTCCAACAAATAAAGACTTAGGTAGTTTGCGTAAACATTACAGTTACTGCACACGTTTTTTAGTTCAGCCAAGTGCCATCGAGAAACCACGGCTTAATTTATTAATTCCAACCTTACATAAAACTTATCAACATTGCGATATTAGCTTAAGTCTTGAATTATTTACTGCGTTAAGAACAGCTTTAGGGGATGCGTTTGATGCCAGAATTATTGCCACTGACAAATCGCCTGATTTTCAATTTTATTCGCCCAATGATTTTCATATTGTGTCGCCCTTAGACCAAGAGCGCGAAAACACCGATGTAATAATGGATGCGGCGCAGCGTTATCGTTATCCAGTGTCGGTGCGTCGCCAAGATATTTTTATTGCCACAACATGGTGGACAGCCTTACATGCCAAGGATATGTTACAGCAGCAACTGCATCAGTGGGGCGTGGCACCCAAGGCCATGCTGTATTTTATTCAAGATATTGAATTTAGTTATTACCCGTGGTCAACGCAATATCTCTTAGCGCAGCAATCGTATCAAGCTAAAGAGCAGATAATTCCAGTGTTTTATAGTCAAAACATCAAAGAGTATTTTTTCCGTCAAGGCTATTTTGAGACGGGCTACACCGTTGCAAAAGCACTGTCCTCAGAGTTTCTTACAGCCCTTAATTGTGCGCTGCCCAAAGAGAAAATCGTGCTTATTTACGTTAATCGTCAGCGCGAAAAAGAAGATTTGGTTTTTCTTGACGTGTTATTGCAAACCTTATTGGAAGCACACGCTGAGGTGTGGGCCGAGTGGCAGTTTATCGCCATCGGCAAAAGCCTGACATCACATTGTTTTAAAGCCTGTGAGCGGGTCAGTGTGCTGTTGGATACGACCGAACGCCAATTTGCACACTTGGCATCGCGCGCTGCATTAGGGCTTTCTTTGCGCATTTCGCCAGCAAGCAGTGAAGCGATTTTAGCTATGGCAAGTGCAGGGGTGCGTGTCTTAACCAACACTTTTGTTGAGTTAAACGCCTATGTCCAGCATGACAATATTCAATGTTTTACAGAGCTTGATTTTGATGCTATTGCAGAACGTTTTACCTTAATGGCGAAGCAGTTTGACGAGCAACCAGAGCTTGGCAAACAGGCGAATACTCAAGAAAATGTAGTGGATAAAGCGTGTGCAATGGAGGCCCTTAGTCAAGCATTGGCCGCAGATATACGTAAGCTTTGTGTTAATTAAAATGCGGCTGATAGTTAACCTTAAGTGCGACCACTAAGTTTTATAACGTGTCCACCAGACCTATTTACAAGATATGAACGACCAACAACATTACACAAACCACAGTGACTTAATCTGGAAGATTGCCAATTTACTACGCGGCCCATATCGTCCGCCGCAATACCGGAAAGTCATGCTGCCCTTGGTCGTATTGCGCCGCTTGGACTGTGTTTTACACGCCAGCAAAAAAGAAGTATTAGCCGAATATAAAGCCCTAAAAGCCAAAGAACTAAGCGCAGATGTTATCGAAAAAACCATTAACCGCAAATTTAAGCTCAACTTCCACAACACCAGTAACTTTACCTTTGCCACGCTATTGGATGCCCCGTCCAAACTGGCGGCAAACTTGGTCAATTACATGGCGGGTTACCCCAACAAAACCGCAAAATCATCGACCACTTTAAATTTGCGGAAGAAATTGAAAAGCTAGATGCAGCCAACCGCCTATTTGAAATCATCAAAGAAGAAGTGTTGCCCTACCGCTCCGATGCCTGGATAGACCATACCAAAACTAAAGTTGGTTATGAAATCCCGTTCAACCGCCATTTTTACCAATACCAAGCACCAAGGGAGCTGGCGGCGATAGAGGCAGATATTAAAGCCTTGGAAGCTAGCATTATGGCGATGCTGCAAGAGGTGGTTTAATATCGGTCTGCCAGCCTATTAGTTAAGCGCAATTAACACGTTTTGGGAGTAAATCATGATTACTAAAGAGCAATTAAAATCTGAAATTGACAGCTTAGAAGATGTACAGACTTTGGATACGGTTTACCGCCTTATTCAAATGGTCAAACAGAATTCTACGAATGCAACAACCGCTAAAAGGCATAGCCGGGAAGCGCAGCAAAAAGCGATGGATGGTTTTTTTGGTATGCACAAAGATTTAGCTATCGATTCAGTTGAAGAAGAGTTGCGTTTGGTTCGTAAAGGACGACGGAGCTTATGGGATGCTCTTTGACACCAATATTTTTATTTACGCTGATAGAGGCGTTGTAACGGCAAAAGAGTTGATTATGAATACCCCTGATAGGGTAATTTCAGCAGTGACTTATATGGAATATGTGCCGTTCTGCCGTAATAAAAAGGAGTTGTCTGCCTTTGAAAAATTATTGGATGGGCTTGATTTTAAAATTTATGACATTGACAGTTCAATTAGTCAACGGGCGCGCCAGTTAGTGAGGCAATTTGCATTAAGCCATAGCATGGAAATGGCAGATGCCTTAATCGCCACCACCGCCCTTTATCATCATGAGCGTTTATGCACCAGCAACGCCAAACATTTTTTGCCGATTGATGGTTTGGTGTTAGAGATATACTCGCCGATAGAGAAGGATTAAGTGATGAGTCAGTATGTTGCTTATCCGGCTTATAAGGATTCGGGGGTTGAGTGGCTGGGGAATGTGCCAAAGCATTGGGAAATTAAACGCTTAAAATTTTTTGCTCAAATCTCCAATGGTCAAGACCAAAAGCAAGTCGTTGATGATAATGGCTGTTATCCCATTTATGGCTCTGGTGGAATTTTTGGCAGTTCAAATGAATGCTTATACGATCAGCCATCGGTTTTATTGGGGAGAAAAGGCACAAT
>QYQN01000046.1 GCA_007280895.1 Methylococcaceae bacterium | reverse complement strand
GTTTAAGGCTTGTAAATCAGTGGTTTCTAGTTGTGCTAATTGGTCAGTGGTTAAGGCGGCGATAGCTCGTGTGCTTAAGCTGGCAATTTGCGTTGTGGTCAACGCTTGAAGTTGATTACTGTTTAAGCCTTGGCTGATTTGACTGGTGCTTAACATGCTTAAGATGCTGCTTGTTAACGCACTTATTTGTGTGGTCGTTAAGCCGCCTGAACTGAGTTGCGTAGTAGTCAGTGCGCCAACTTGGCGGCTAGTTAAGGCATTTAAATCAGTAGTTTCAAAGCTTTGTAATTGCGTAGTGGTCAGCACACTAAGTTGGCTAGACGTCAAGACTGCCACTTGCTTGGTACTTAAAGATTGAATTTGCGCTGTGGTTAACCCTGCACTGACTTGGCTAGTATTAAGGGATGCAATATCCTGTGTTGATAAAACTGCAATTTGAGCAGTTGTTAGCTGGGCGATTTGTGCCGTAGTTAAATTTGAAACAATTGTTGCCATGCCTTATTCCCCTTAAATAAAGTGCTACGACATAATGATTAATGCCATAGATAAATCATAATTTGTGATGTGCTGAAAAATATAAAAAATTATTATGTTGTTTATATTACGGCGATTCTAAAACGGATTAATTACTCATCTTGTTACTTATTTTTAATGCATCATCCGTAATTGCAGCACCTCGATTTAAAAAATCATTCACAACTAAGCAGCAAAAATAGATAACAGACTTCCTTTTAGTTTTTAAAAAGAAGCCTCTTATCTATTAAGACTAACTATGCGCAGGTGCACACGCATACCTACTGATAATCCATTAATATTATTACACCTTTATGTATTCAGTCTTAGTTAATTATAAATACCAAGCCGTTACGTTTGTGGTTTTTAGCTTAAACCTTCCACACTTAAATAATAGGCTCAGGGCGATCGGTTAAATCTTGCGATGTGTCCCGCCTTAAGTTGGTAACCCTTAAACCCACCGCTGAAGCACAGCACCAACAATTAACGACTAACGTAAAACTTATTTTTTCGTAATTATTCAGTCCCTTCTTAAAGGAAGAGTAAATAAATAAACTTTCTTCTTACTAAAAAAAAATAAAATTTGTTTCAGGTAGCGACATGCCAAAAATAAACTTTAATTTATTTTTATATCAATTTAAGACTATTTTACACTGGATTTACAGTTTTTCTTTAGCCCCCTCTTTGCAAAAGCTGGCCACCAACTTAACACGGGACACTTAACAAGGCTTGACCGTTCGTCCTGGGCTTGTTGAAGGAGGGACGGTTGGTTAAGCCGCTCATGGTTCGACAAGCTCACCACGAAAGGCTTAACCCTTAACTGTGTCCCTCTTTAAGTTGGTAGCCCAAAAGCTCTCAACGGGGAAGGTTAAATCGTTATATTTACTTGATGCAGCTTAGGGCTCTTCCATTGCTTCATCCATTGCCTTAGCAAACGGCCATAATAAATAAGAAATCACCGAGCGTTTTCCAACGATTATTTCAGCGTTTAACGTCATGCCAGGCAGCAACCTGACTTGAGGGGGGATTTTTTTTAGTGTTAAGGAGTCGATACGGATTCTGCTCTTGTAATACGCTTGCATTGTTTGTCCTGAATCGGTATCTCTTCGAAAAGCATCTTCACTGATTGTTTCAATACGTCCATTAAGAAAACCATGCTTTTGAAAAGGAAAAGCATTTAACTTTAACTGCGCCTTATCCCCAGTTTTAATAAACCCCATATCCATTGCATCGATTTGCACTTCAGCTTCTAATTCTGTATTGATTGGCACCAACGTGAATAAAGCACTGCCACCTTGAATTACAGAGCCTACCGATAAATTAGCCAGCTCTAAGACAACACTATCGGCAGGTGCGGTTAATTGCACTAAATGGCTGCGTTTATCGGCTTTTTGTAATTGCTCATGTAAAGAGTTACGGTCACGACTAATGGACAACATGTCTTCCATCATTTTTTGTCGCCAACTTTTCTGAAAAACCTGTTTTTCAGCTTCCATTCCTGCAAGTTCACGATTAATTTCTTGTTCTTTATTTTTAGCTAAGTGCAAATTACGCTCAACTTCTTGACGTTTCTCCTGCGCTTCTAACAAGCGAATTCGCGCACCAAAATTTCTTGCCACCAGCTTTTCTTGCATTGTTTCTATCTCTTGCAAGGGTTTTAAGTGTTCAGCCAACATCTTTTGATCTTGCCTTAGCGTGACTAAACTTGCTTGAGTACGGGCGATATTTTCATTTATTTTAGTTAATTGCGCCTGATAGTTTGCCTGACGCTCCGTGGATAACTGGGCTTGTAATTGGCTATCCGTGTCTTTTTTTGCTTCTGCTGGCGTGGCATGACCAATAATTTCAGCGGATAAATTTTTAGATTGCGTCTCTAAGCTATCCATTTGCTGTTTAATTTGCTTTTCATCTGCTACGGCAAAAGTTGGATCTAACGTTGCTAATAATTGATCTTTTTTTACTAACTGCCCTATACGTACATGAATGCTTTGAATAATCGCCGTCTCCAGTGGTTGCACGACAATATTGGGTAAGGGAGTTATTAATCGCCCCGTTGCTGTCACCACTCTATCTAACTGCGAAACTATTGCCCACACCGTAAACGTAGCTAAGGTTAAGAGTAAAACATGCAAGGTAATTTGTGCTGATTTTGGCAAAGGTGTGCGTTCAATTTCATCAGCATCGGGCAAAAACTCAACTACCGTTGCGCTGTTGTCTTTAGTAAATAACGTCATTACTCTGCTTACAATTGACTGGTTTGTTGATTCCATAAATGTAAATAAGTTGAACTTCGTGCTAATAATTCTTCATGGCGACCGCTATCGATCAATTTTCCATGCTGCATAACTAAAATGGTGTGAGCATTGACTAAGGTTGATAAGCGATGTGAAATCATAATTACGGTACGCCCCACCGCAATTTTTGATAAATTGTTAATAAATATGGCTTCACTTTCTGGGTCTAAGGCACTGGCCGCTTCATCTAAAATTAAAATACGTGGCTTACTTAATAAAGCACGGGCAATAGATAAACGCTGCTTTTGACCACCGCTTAAGTTGGCTGCATTTTCTTCCAGCAAAGTGTCGTAGCCTTGCGGTAATCGTTCAACAAATTCATCCGCGCCTGCTGCTTTCGATGCGGCCACTATTTCTTCAAAGGAGGCATCTGGCTTTGCCATGGCAATATTTTCTCTAACAGATCCTCTAAATAAAAAGTTTTCTTGCAGTACCACACCAATTTGTCGTCGTAAATGGGCTAATTCTATTTCTCTGGCATCAAAGCCATCAAAGCGAATAATCCCTTCTTGCACACTATACAAGCCTTGAATTAATTTGGTTAAGGTCGTTTTGCCTGAGCCACTTCGTCCGACAATACCGACAACAACGCCTGCTGGTATCGTAAAATTTGTATGATCTAACGCAGCTGCACTGGAACCTGGGTACCTGAACGTGACCTCTTCAAAGCTGATTTCGCCTTTTAATTGCGGCCTTAAGCCACTGGTGCCCATACGTCCTTCGGGAGCTCTATTCATCACCTCACCTAACATGCGCACCGATAAGGCGGTTTGTTGATATTCATTAATTAAACCAACAATGGCAATAAGAGGTGCTGAGACTTTCCCTGAGATCATTTGAAACGCAATCAGTGCACCTAAGGTTAACGTGCCATCAAAAACTTCTTGTGCACCTAAGATGATAATGGTGACTGGCAATAATCTGCCTAGCAAGCCCGTATAACTTGCACCCATCAGCCCTAACTTACCCAAACGAAACGACATGGTAATGGCTTCAGCTGAAATCTGATCCCAGGTTCGGCGCTGAACGGGTTCAATCGCGAGGGCCTTTACCGTGCGCATTCCATAAATTGTTTCAACTAACATTGATTGCCGCTTGCCTTCTGCTTTATATAACGCATCTAAACGACGCCGATACGTGGGCAATAGGGCAATAATAATTGCTGCAATGATGAGCGTAAAGACCAGCACTATGAGGGCTAATTTAACCGAAATGGTAAATAAAATAGGTAAAAAGATGACTAAGCCAAATAATTCTAAGGCTGAATAAAATAAACTGCCCGTAAGAAAATGCCGTATGTTTTCTAATTGCTGCATGTGCCGCGTTACTACGCCAGCTGTGGTGGTTTCGAAATAATCAATGGGTAAAGAGAGTAAATGCCCAAAGGTTCTGCGAGTAATTCGCATATCTATTTTATTGGTGGCTGCTAAGGCGATTAATTGCCTTAAATAGCCAAAAATAGTTTCAAATACCATCGCAATAACAATGCCCACACCCACCACCCAAAGAGTGGCAACACTTTGATGAACTAAAACTTTATCGATGATGAGTTGGAAAAAAATAGGCGACGCTAAGGCTAAAAATTGCATGGCAATAACGGTTATGGCGATATCAATAAAAGCCCTTTTTTGCCTTGCAATTTCAGGAATAAACCATAATAAGCTAAACGGTTGATTTGGATCAGTTAGTGAATGGCTACGCTTGAGAAAGACTAACTCGCCTGTCCAGTCTTTACAAAAACTTGCTTCATCTTGAAATGTTACGGCGGCATCGGCGGCCATGGGGTTTAAAACGGCAACTTTACTGATGTCCGCTGCTTTTGCACTGACCACTATCACAAAACTGCCATCACGTAATTTGGCTAGCAAGGGAAATACTCCGCCTTGCGCAAGCAATTCAGCCCACGTTAACGTGGCTATCTTTGCCTTCATGCCAATGTCAGTTGCAATTCTTAATAACTGTGCATCGGCTGGTTCTTTTTCTCCTATCGCATATTCTTGAATTAAGCGCTCTGGATTAATCTGCAAACCATGATGCTGTGCCACCGCGGTTAGACATTGAATACAAGTATGCTGAAATTTATTAGCCATTCACTTAGTTCACTTTCAAAATCAGTTTAAGAAACAGTCATGCGTTTTAAGTTTTCAGGCATTTCCCAGTGGCTTAACCGCAGCACAAATACTAAAAACTTTTGTTTAGCTATTTTAGAGGTAAGCCCTTGTCGACGTCTTTATTTACTTAACAGCCAAATGATTGATTTAACAGTGCGTTATCTAAACGTCCTGCTCGATAACTGTTACCTGACTCAACCGCTGTAACAATCACACTGGCTGGGCTAAACAACATTGCATCAATTTTAAAGAAATCATAGTCATTTTCTTTAAAAATTTGCGCAAACGGTTTGCCATAGTGTTTAGAGGTTGAGCTGGGTAATTGATGCGCTAATTGTTCTGCGGCATCGTCCGCGCCTTTTACAAATAAATGCACTAAACCTGCAAATAATATCGCATCATTGGTTCTGCCCATTGCCTGTACAAATTTTGGATGTGGCGGACAAATGGGTGCGCTGCCAGAGCCATCGAGAATATTTTCCAGTGGAAAATGCAAGGCATGAGCTTTATGCATAGCCACTTCTAACACACGACCTACCACTTGCACGCCGCCTGCTAAGCTGCTGGTGGGCGTAATGATTATCGTTAATTGGTCTGGCGTTAAGGCACACGCTAAGGCAATTTTTTCAATGAGCTCAACAGGTGGTATCGCGTCATTTTCAATCACCAATACGGTTTGCTCAGCAGTGTCTTGATAATTTAATTCTTTATATAGCTCTTCAACAGGCTGAGTAAGTCCTTCTTTGGTTTTCTTTGCCAGTGCGCGTGCTGGCCCTGAGCCTAAGGCATAATATTTTTCATGAGCTAAACTCCAGCCCGCATATTGGCTACCTAAACAGGCCAAGACAGGATTACTTGAATGAACATGAGCTGTTAAGGGCCATTTTTCGGTGTAGGCACTATGCGCTAACGATACCGTGCCTAAGCCTCCCATGCATATTTCCGTAATAATACGTCCGGCCTCTAAGCCGCCTGCGGCATGAATGCCTGCATCAATAAGCGTGCACCCATTGTCTAAGGTTTGCACGTTTAGCCTGAGCTTTACGGCGTGTTGAATTAATTCATTAACTAAAGGACGAGAAAGTTGATTAACACTTGCGTTGTATTCCATTAATGTAAACCTATGATGTGCGTGGTAGTTGATCTACTATAAATTGACGTTGTTTTTGTATGGCACTCACAACGTTACTGGGGGTTTTATCGGTTGCAATGATACTGCATATTGGCTGATTTTTGCTGATTTTTACACCCATTTCTGATAAATCAACGCAATTTTCTGGCCAGTGCCAGGTTGTTGGAATGTAGCATTGTTGCGCTGCATAGACAATTTGATACGCTGTAAAGCCTTTCTGTGCGACGGCTGTCTTGGCATAATAGGCTGAGTTTATAACATGCTGATAAAACCATGTGGGTGAATAAAGCTGCACACTGGCAGGAATTCTAGCATTTATTTCCAAGACATATAGTTGCCCTTTGGCATAAATAAAATCCATTGAATTTATGCCTTGTAAACAAAATAATCGCGTCAACGTTGCTATCCATTGGGCAAGCAAGGTTCGACAATTATCGGGCAAGTCACTGTGATTAATGATTCCTGAAAACACAAAGTCATTCTCCGCTAACGCTTCGCTCCATTGAGTATTAAAGCCAATCAGCTGGCTTTTTTTATCTTTAGCAAAAAAGATTACTGACCCGACCTGCCCCTTAATGTATGCTTGCCAATAGCCCTGTCTCGCGTCATCTTGATGGGATAAGTAATGAATACCTTGTCCGCCTTGACCAAGATTTGGTTTAAATAGCCACGTTTTATTGGTGGCGGGCAAAGTAAAGGTCACCTCTGGGTAAGAAATATTGGCGTCTGTTAAGACTTTAAAAAAAAGGAGTTTATTTTGTATGTTGGCAAATATCTGGGGCGCATTACCGCACAAAGTTAGTTGCTTCGCTAAATAAAATAAGCTTTCAGCATGTGCTTCAAAGCCGCTACCATAAACTGCGGTGGTAATTGCGTATTTATTGATAAAATACTTCACGGCATACCGAAGATTATCTATAGACAAGCTAGACACGAGCACAGACTCTAGTGCGGTCTGCTGCGTATCGGTGTCTGCAAAAAGATCAATAACTACCACTGTTATGCCCACTTGATGCGCTAACTGTGCCATCATTCTTGCTGAACTAGCAATCATTAACACGGGCGTAGCCGCTGTGTTTGTTAATATCGTGGACTGTTTTTGCATATTAACTCTCGCCCCCTGCACTGTCTTTTGACGCATACCGCCTTTTTATCATATCCTAAGCCATGGTTTTAACTTATTTCTATATGTCAAATCTAGTCATTGCGTTACTTTTTGGACTTAGTTTTTCTTTACCCCTTGTTACGAACTCATCTATGACTTCAAAAAATAAACTACCCCGTTGTGCGACGTCACCTAATTGTGTGTCAAGCCAAGCTGATCCCTTAGATAGGCGTCATTTTATTCAACCATTTACCATTATTGGCGCTCCCGAACAGGCGTGGTTACTCTTTGTTCAACATTTAAAAAATCAACCGCGCACGCTGTTGATTAATGAATCAGCAACCACTATCCATGTCAGTGCTACAACGCCTATATTACGTTTTGTAGATGATGTACACGCGAGTTTAGAGGCTGAGTCGCAGTTGATTCATGTCTATTCCGCTTCACGCGTTGGCTACAGCGATTTAGGTACGAATCGGCAACGCCTTGAGCAGTTACGCAAACAACTTCAAAGCATAGGGCTTATTGATTAAGACCTGCGCTTAACCTAGATTTGTTATTTTTTGGCTTGTAATTGATGTCTACGCTGATGACCATAGGCAGTGAGTTCATCCAGCAGCCCAATATCATTATTTGGATTGAATCGCAAAGCGTGTATTTGGTTAAAATATTGCTCAAAACTTAGTCCTGAATAACCCTCTTGTCCTGTTAAACGCTGTAGACAAAAGGCCTGCCAGTCTTTTGTTTCTTGCTGCGTTAAGGTCTCAGGGTAATTTCTTGCACGGTACCTTAAGATCATTTCTGGAATTCGCGCATCTTCAAAGTCCATTTTTTTATTTGCTAGTTGTTCTGGTGCTAACTGCCTTAAGTGCGTTAATTTTTGTCGATCTGAATCTGATAAAAACCCACCACTATATATGGCTAAATCAGGATCGTTATTTGTCTGCTTAAATTTCTGCGTAAAAACTTCAGCTATTTTTTCTTTGAGTTCAACTGCTTTAGTCAATTTTTTTAAGTTTTCATAACACATCGATAAATCAAGCTGTAAACGTTGCGCATCAACGGGCTTGATAACATTGATCGGCGCTAATACTGGGCATTTATTTAAATGCACCGTTTTTAAAGGAATTCTTGCAACCCCTTCTGCTAAGTTAGCACTTGCAACAAACAATCTATTTTGTATGTCTTCAACTGATAAACGTAATAACGGCTCAGGATCAATTGATAAATCATAAACAATCACACCATTGCTATTAGTTGGGTGCTTACACAGTGCGACAACAATGGCTAAGGAGTTTTTGCTATTTGCGTACCGCCCTGAAATATGAACAATTGGTGTGGGCTCATTGAGCTGGAGCAACTTACCTGCCTCTGTTTTAAAACGATGCTGTCGGCAGTAGTCATAGAGTTTAGGTTGTGCAGTTTTTACTAATTCTGCAATAGCTATGGTTGCATAAACATCCGCTAAGGCATCGTGAGCGGCACTATGTTCAATGCCATTTTCAACGGTTAACCTGTCTAATTTAAATGTTACCTGTGATTGACCTTCTTGAGTAATAACAGGCCACTGAATCCCTTCGGGTCTTAAGGCTTTCGTGGCTCTCACCACATCAATCAAATCCCAGCGCGAATTACCCTGCTGCCATTCTCGTGCATAGGGGTCGTAAAAATTACGGTATAAACAATTACGGGTAATTTCATCATCAAAACGTAGGCTGTTATAACCAACTGAACACGTATTGGCACGCGCCATTTGTTGATGAATTAAACGAATAAACTCTGCCTCACACACGCCCCGCGCATTCACCTGTTGTGGCGTAATGCCTGTAATAACACAGGCCTCTGGATTGGGCAGATAATCATCGGGTAATCGGCAATAAACAACAAGTGGCGGCTCTATAATTGTTAAGTTTTCGTCCGTTCTTAAGCCTGCAAACTGAGCAGGTCTATCCATCGCAGGATGAGTGCCGAATGTTTCATAATCATGCCAATAAAAGCTAGGTGCCGCCATGATATATCCAGATGTGCGTGCTTATTAACTTGCCTCTGCTTCAGCTTCCATTTTTAGCCTTTTGTCACATTTTTTTACACACACACAGTTGCCTGTGTTTAAGCCACCACACGAGCCTTTAATCGCTCGTCTGCCAAACATTACCCCAATCGCCATTAACGCAACCACAACTAACATTACTACAAAAGTAACTAAAAACATTTCCATCGTATTCTCCTATTTATTCATAGCGATTTATGACTACCCATTTAACACTGGTTAATCAATTCAACTTTAGCAAAAATTATCACTATATTAAATAAAAAAACCCCCTTCTCTAAATACAGAAGGAGGTTATTTTTACCCCTGTCAAAACAATATCAGTCCTAGTTAAGCAACCTGCTTAACCACCAAAATCATCAAGCATGATGTTTTCAGGTTCAACGCCATTATCAAGTAACATTTTGGTTACTGCTGAGTTCATCATTGGCGGCCCACACATGTAAAATTCACAATCTTCTGGTGCAGGATGGTTCTTGATATATTGCTCTAAAAGCACATTATGAATAAAACCCGTATAACCATCCCAATTATCATCAGGTAGAGGATCGGATAATGCAACATGCCATTCAAAGTTATCATTCTCACGCGCTAACATATCGAAATCTTCTACATAGAACATCTCACGTTTACTACGTGCACCGTACCAGAATGTAATTTTGCGTGTTGATTTTAATCTACGCAATAGATCAAAAATATGTGATCGCATGGGTGCCATACCTGCACCACCCCCAACAAACACCATCTCGGCTTTTGTATCTTTTGCGTAAAATTCACCGTAAGGCCCAGAAACGATGCATTTATCACCAGGCTTCAAATTGAAGATATACGATGACATAATACCTGGAGGCACATCTTCAGGCGCTCTAGGTGGCGGTGTGGCAATCCGCACGTTCAACATAATTTCTCTTTCTTGGGGGTACGATGCCATGGAATAGGCACGTAAAGACGGCTCTTTTACATCAGAAACATAGCGCCAAATATTGAATTTATCCCAATCTTCATGAAAGCGTTCTTCAATTAAAAAATCTTGATATTTTGCAACATGTGGGGGACATTCAATCTGAATATAGCCACCTGCACGATAGTTAATTGCTTCACCTTCTGGCAAGTCTAAAACCAACTCTTTAATAAACGTAGCTACGTTATGATTTGATTTAACCGTACATTCCCATTTTTTTACACCAAAAACACTGTCTTCAACTTCAATTGACATGTTGTTTCTGACTGTAACTTGACAAGAAAGTCGCTCGCCTTCAGCCGCTTCTCTTTTGGTAATGTGCGAGGTTTCTGTTGGTAAAATATCGCCTCCGCCCGAGTGAACTTTTACTCGACATTGTGCACATGTACCACCACCACCACAAGCCGAGGAGACGAATAAACCATTGTCAGCAAGTGCACCTAACAATTTGGAGCCCACGGGAACGTAAATCTTCTTTTCATCATTAATCAGAATTTCTACATCACCTTCAGCTACCAATTTACTTTTAGCACCAATAATTAAAAACACTAATGCAATCACGAAAGCCGTGAAAATAATAATGCCTAATAAAATTTCCAGCATTAGGGTACCTTCTTAAAGTTGGATTCCAGAAAAAGCCATGAAGCCTAGCGACATCAGACCTGCGGTAATAAAGGTGATACCCAGGCCTTGTAACCCAGCCGGAATATCGCTGTATTTGAGTTTTTCACGAACACCAGCCATGACGGTAATTGCTAATGCCCAGCCTAATCCGCTGCCAACTCCATAAGTAACACTTTCGCCAAAATTATAATCACGTTCAATCATAAATAAGCTGCCGCCTAAAATGGCACAGTTTACTGTAATCAAAGGTAAGAAAATTCCTAACGCTGAATATAAGGCTGGAAAAAATTTATCTAACACCATTTCCAAAATTTGCACTAACGCAGCAATCATGCCGATACAACTTAATAACGCCAAGAAGCTTAAATCAACACCGGTAATGCCTATCCATGACAAGGCATCTTCTTTCAATAAGGCATGATAAACAAAATTATTAGCTGGCACAGTAATGGCTTGAACAACCATTACCGCAATACCTAAACCCATCGCGGTAGATATTTTTTTGGAGACAGCAATAAATGTACACATTCCCAAAAAGAAAGATAACGCCAAATTCTCAATGAAAACTGCTTTAATAAATAAACTGATATACGCTTCCATTAGTGATGTCCTCCTTCACCATGAGCAATCGGCAAAATTTTGTATTCTACTTTTTCAGATTGTTCAGGTTTCCATTCACGGACACCCCAAATAATCAAACCGATAATGAAAAAGGCACTTGGTGGCAATAGCATTAGACCGTTTGGATCATACCAACCGCCATCTTTTACTAAAGGAAAAATTTCCATACCCAACAATTTTCCAGAACCAAAAATTTCTCTAAAAAAGGCAACAGTCACTAAAATTAAACTATAACCCAAACCATTACCGATACCGTCCATAAAACTTTCTAAAGGTGGATTTTTCATCGCATAGCCTTCAGCACGCCCCATGACGATACAGTTAGTAATAATCAAACCAACAAACACTGATAATTGTTTAGAAATTTCAAACGCAAAGGCTTTTAAAATTTGATCCACCACAATAACCAAAGAAGCAATAATTGTCATTTGCACAATAATACGAATACTGCTTGGAATATGATTTCTTATCGCACTAATGGCAGCACTTGAAAAAGCTGTGACCAGCGTTAACGCAAGCGCCATAATTAATGAAGTAGACATTTGCGAGGTGACTGCTAACGCAGAACAAATTCCCAATACTTGCAACGTAATGGGATTGTTACTCACTAAAGGATCGACTAAAACTTTTTTTGTTTCGCTATTTAAAACGGCACTCATGATACTCCCCCTTTAACAACTCTTACTTTACTTAGATAAGTAGAAAAACCTTCTTTACTCATCCAATATCTAATCAGATTAGACACGCCATTACTGGTTAAACTTGCTCCTGCTAAACCATCAACCTGATACTGTGAACCTGGCTTGCTATTATCCACAACGCCTTTAATTAAACTTAACGCAGGGTCACCCATATCCGCTTCAGCAATCAAACCTTTTTCCATAGAAGGTACGTCAGATTCTGCATAGACTTTTTTACCTTTCCATAACGCACGCCAGTTAGGATTAACAACTTCCCCACCCAGCCCTGGAGTTTCTGCTTGATCGTAGAAATTGATGCTTTGCACAGTTTGTCCATCAGGATCTAACGATAAAAATCCATACAATGTTGACCATAATCCATAGCCACTAATCGGCAAAATGATAGATTTGATCGTCCCCGCCTCTTTCACTAAATACACTTTTGCGTATTTAGCTTTGATGCGAATGTGTGCAATATCTTTGTCTTTTGGAATTGCAAGGCTTTGCGCAGGATCTTTAGCCGCTTTACGTTGATCATAAGCATTAGCATCAATGCTATCAACGTATTCGCCAGAGGCTAAATCAACCACTTTAGCTTCAATTCTTTCATTGAATGCAGCTTCAATATTGCCACCTGCTTCAAGCAGGCCCGCCACATCAAGGATATTCTTTTTCATATCCAATTCTTTGTTAGTGAGTTGCAAAGGTTTTAACGCTACCGCTGCAAATGAAACTAACACTGCACAGACTAAACACAAAGTTACCGCTATTGCGATGGTTTTTTCTAAACTATCATTACCTAGCGCAAGAACTCTTTCAGCATAGGCTTTTGCCTTCTGATACTGTTCATTTTTTTCTAACGCTGCACAAATAGGTGCAAGATGCTGACATTGTTTTTTTTCATTAGGCATGACGCTTTACCCTCCTTCTAATATTGGCCTGGATTACAAAATAGTCAATCGTTGGCGCAAACATGTTGGAAAACAAAATAGCCAACATAATTCCTTCTGGAAACGCCGGATTAACTACTCTGATTAATACCGTCATAATGCCCACCAACGCACCGTATACCCAACGACCGGTGTTTGTCATTGCTGCACTGACTGGATCAGTTGCCATGTATACCATACCAAAAGCAAAGCCACCCATGGTTAAATGCCAGTACCAAGGAATCGCAAACATTGGATTAGAATCACTACCAATACCATTAAACAATAATGACGTGGCAACCATCCCTAAGAAAACACCAGCAATAATGCGATACGAAGCAACACGGGTATATAGCAAGAAGGCTGCACCAATTAAAATTGCAAACGTTGATGTTTCACCTAAACAACCAGGCTCAAAACCAAAAAAGGTTTGCGCCCAAGTATAGCTCGCTGCATGAACGGCATCTAAACCACCGTTTGCTGCTAAACCTAAGGGTGTTGCTGCAGTAAAACCATCTGCGGCAACCCATACAGTATCCCCAGTAATGGACGCTGGATAAGCAAAATATAAAAATGCTCGTCCAGTTAGCGCTGGATTTAAAAAGTTTTTGCCTGTTCCGCCAAATACCTCTTTACCAATAACAATTCCAAATGAAATACCCAAAGCAACCTGCCATAACGGCATATCTGGTGGCATAATCAAGGTATACAGCATTGATGAAACTAAAAACCCTTCGTTAATTTCATGTCCACGAACAGTTGCAAACAATACTTCCCAAATACCACCAATAGCTAGGGTGATAAAGTAAATAGGTAAGAAATACAACGAGCCATGAACCATATTTGATAATGGATTCATTGGATTGAAGCCAAACAACATCATAGGGATATTGCGCCACCCATCAATCTTATCTACGCCCATAGACGCCATCGCTGCATTTGCTTGATAGCCTGTGTTATACATTGCCATCAAAACGCAGAATAACGTTGCGATCACGACAAAAGTCATGGTTCTTTTTAAGTCATTACCATCACGAACATGGGTTGTACCACGCGTTACATCAGTGGGTGTATAGATAAACGTATCCACCATTTCATAGAGCGCGTAATACTTTTCAAGCTTGCCGCCTTTGGTAAAATGCGGCTCTAAATTATCTAAAAAATCTCTGGCCGACATTATCCTTCCTTCTCAATTTTAGTTAAATTCGCTCTCAGCACAGGACCAAAGTCATGCTTGCCGGGATCCACAAAAGTAAATAAAGCTACATCTTCTTCATCAAGCTCAAGACAGCCTAATAACTGCGCTTGATCGCTATCACCCACCACCAATGCTTTTAATAAAGGCGTTGGCAATATATCCATTGGCATCACTGTTTCGTAAATACCTACAGGAACAATGGCTCGATTGCTGCCATTTTTACTGGTAGTTAACGGAAACTTACGCTCTGATTTGCGCTCACGGCTTGAAACATAAACATCCAACGCAGAATATTTGTCTTTACCAGGCAAAATCCAGCCAAATAATTCACGCGCACGCCCTTCTTCTAACAGTGACAATTGATTTCTATAGAAACTTAAATAAGCTGCCCACTCCGTTGCCTGATGCCCATACAAAACTGAGCCAGCAATCACGCGTGTTTCAATATTTTCTACTAATTCACCCGCCACTAATTCATCGGTATTAGCACCCACACGAGTACGAATTAAGCGTGGATTATTAGCCGTAGGTCCTGCTAAAGAAATAACGCGCTCAACATTTAAACGACCCGTAGTAAATAACGCACCAATTGCCATGACGGCTTGATAATCGATATACCACACAAATTTATCGATATTAACTGGATCGATAAAATGAATATGAGTACTTGCTAAGCCTGCAGGATGTGGCCCTGCAAATACTGCTGAGGTTACCGGCGCATTACCTGTTGAACAATCACACCCTACCGCTTTACAGACGTAAGTTTTACCCTCGGTTAATTTACTAATCACCGTTAAGCCATTAATGAAATCGTCTGCACGTTCTTTGATAATCACACAGGGACTTGCCGCTAATGGATTGGTATCGATTGCCGTTACAAAAATAGAGCTTGGTTTTGAATCCACTGCTGGCGTTTTGCCATAAGGACGCGCACGAAATGCAGTCCACAGGCCAGAAGCAACGACATGTGTGGTGATTTGTTCTACCGTTAATGTGGCTAACTCTGTAACAGCAAATGCCTCAAATTTCTCTTCCTCATCTCCTGCTAATTCAATAACAACAGATTGAAGCACACGCTTTTCACCACGATTTATCGCTTTAACACGACCCGCACCAGGTGAAGTAAATAACACCCCTGGATTTTTTTTATCACTGAAAAGGACTTGACCTAACTTAACCTTATCCCCTTCGTTAACCATCATTGTTGGCTTCATGCCCACATAATCCAATCCCAAAATAGCAACCGATGTTACCTGATTGCCATTTTCAATAAGTTGCTTGGGCTCCCCGGATAATGGAAGATCCAAACCTTTTTTAATAGTAAATTGCATAGTCGAAGCCTACTCTCCCAATCAATTGCGGAAAAATCCCCACCAAAATAAACATATTTATCAGGGGCAATATGAAGACGTAAAACGAGTGAATTACACCATAAATCTGACGCTTCCTCAACTTTGCAAACACCCTAATGCTGCACTTGCCACATTGAGATCAACAAAAACGACGATAAAAACAGTAAAATAGACCTCAATCCTGACTGTATTTCTCTAGTTAGCGTTGATAAACGTTATATCAAGCAAGAAATTAACCAAGCAAAACGCTTTGCTATACCGCTTTACGAAACACCTTTTTAATTTTAGCAAACATCATTAAATTCGTGTCTTTTCAACATACTTTTAGCACTGTACACCTTACCGACCAACAGCACTTGCTTAAGCAATTCATACTATTTGCACCAATCAGGTATAACACCTGTGTGGTAAATGCACTAAAACGCACATTATTTTTGCGTTAAAGTCACTACATCAACAATGCCACAACAATAATTAATCGCCACTTAACCTTTCACACACACCACTTGTTTCAAGGTGTGCAGTATTTCTGTTAAGTCCGACTGATTTGCCATCACTTGATCGATATCTTTATACGCCCCAGGGATTTCATCTACGACACCCTTATCTTTTCTGCAAATAACACCTGTAGTTTGTGTGACTAAATCAGCCTCAGTAAACATTTTTTCAGCGGCAGTACGGCTCATACGACGACCTGCGCCATGCGCACTAGAACAAAAACTTTCTGGCTGACCTTTGCCGCGCACGATATAACTACGTGTTCCCATACTGCCGGGCACAATGCCTAGATCGCCAAGGCGAGCGCGTATTGCACCTTTGCGCGTCACCCACACATCCGCATCATAATGATGTTCTTTGGCAATATAATTGTGATGACAATTAACCACTTCGGTAGTGACAGTAAACGCAGGCAAATGTTTAGCGAGTGCTGACAGCGTTAATTCCAGCATGGACTGACGATTTTGCAAGGCATAATCTTGTGCCCACTGCACTGCGGTCACATAATCTGCAAAATGCTCACTACCTTCTGGTAAATAAGCTAAGTCTCTATCGGGCAACTGAATCATCCAGCGCTCCATATCTTTACGTGCTAATTTGATAAAGTAATCCGCAATGGCATTACCAATACCACGACTCCCCGAATGCAGCATCACCCACACTTGATTCGTTTCATCTAAGCACACTTCAATAAAATGATTACCGCCTCCCAAGGTTCCCATTTGATTCATCCATTTCGAAAATTTACCAAACGTTTTTAGTAATTCAGGATGGCGATCTGTTAAGGCCTTTAAGCCTGGCTCAAAGGGTTGCACAGCGGCAACCAACACCCGATTATCACGATGTTGTGCGCGGCCAACGGGAACATCACGAGTGATTTGGTTAAAGACACTCTGCAAGGATTTTTCATCCAATTCGTTGGCGGTTATCGATAAACGCGCGGCAACCATACCGCAACCAAGATCAACACCCACCGCTGCTGGAATAATTGCACGATGGGTGGCAATCACTGAACCAATCGTCGCCCCCATTCCTAAATGCACATCAGGCATCGCAGCAACATGGTGATGAATAAACGGCATACTAGCAATATTAAGCAATTGTTCTTTGGAGCGCTCGTCAACGTCATCCGTCCAGATGTTGACTGGAACACGTTGATTGATTAACACCTGTTGGATTGGCATATTAGTTAATCTCCTAAATGAGGTCAGTAATCCCTACAAAACAATGCAGGTCAATATGGAAATTTTATGTGCCCAGATAGGCTACCCACTTAAGGCGGGACACAGTTAATGGTTAAGCCGTTCATGGTGAGCTTAGCCGAAGAATCAGGACGAACGGTCAAGCATTGCGAGTGTCCCGTGTTAAGTAAAAATCGTGGCTCACACACAGCCAACGGCATAAGCCTGTAGCCAAACGCTTCCTTTGACATACTGCCCCACTTCAGGTCGCCATTCATCTGTAAATAAACGTTCTGCGACATAGATGGGCAAAATAAAGTCTTCATCATTACGGATAACTAGGGTGTCAATACGCCAAAAATAGCATTCTAAAATACTGGTCGCGCGTGGGGTAATCGTGATGATTGCTCCTTGAAATTCCGCATCATCGCTACTCTTAACAGAAAATAAGGCAGTCATCGTTGCTAAACTAATGTGTATAGGTTCATTGTCTTCTTCAGCTTGGGTTTGCCAAGCGGCTAGAGAAGCCTCTTCATTAGCGGGAGTCCAGCTTCCAGAATGCTCTACCCACGCTCTTCTTGCATTAAATTGGCGAATCTTTTCAGGGTCGTCAATGATAATTTCCTCGTCTGTAACGGGTATCAGCTCGTAAGCCATTGCAGCCACTGAAAAATGGTACTGGTGATGGGCACGGTAAAGACTGCGATGCGCCCAAAACAACGGATCAAAAACAGTCATTTGTACGCCACGGTTATGCACAAGACTCAGTGTCAACCACGCTTCTAATCTATGTGGGAATAATTGTAATGCATCAATTTGGGCAACAATCTCGTTACCTTCTTTGAAAAATGGATACGCTGACCAAAATTCGTTGCTTGTTTTCTGCGTTTGAGTATCGGTCTTGACATGAATTAAAGACAACATGCCACTTCCAGCACTTTGCTCAGAGTCTGCATACAGTAACGCAAGACCTTTTGGTTCACCCTCGCTAATTAATTGCTCAAGCACTGTTTGCTCTGCCAACCCCACTGGAACAACAGTGGCTTGTGAAATAGCAAGACCCAGCCAATGCTGCATTAACTCCGACACGTCATCATCAATGACTGCCCAACGTCCGCTATGTCCACCGGCCTCTTCCTCAGTAAGCTCTACCGCTGAATCAATCAATAAAGTGTTCATCATTGCGTCTCCTAAAGTTAGATTTTTTATCACGACAACTGCCCAGACGTTAACGTGACCTGTATTAAATTATTGGGCATTTTTTTATGCTCAATCTTGATGGGTAAGTATTGCTTAATAATGCAGGCATTGGTTGACGCATGTAAACTCCACGCCGTCGTGGTAAATGAACCACCACCCGCCAAAGCCATTGGCAACAATAACTGGTCAGCTAAATACTGATCAACCGCAGCACAACTCGTCTGATAATGACGACTCGCGTTGAGCACCTTAGCCGCAACTGCTTCAGCAGAAACCCCTTTTTCGCCAAATGCAGTAAACACTTCAGTAACGTGTTCATGCTCCAACGTGAGGAGTACGACATTACCTGGACCTTGATGAGGAGCAATGTCAAGTAACTGCAACTGTTCATCGTGCCAGCCTAACTCATGTTGAATATGCGCTAATTCGCGCTCGGCGATATGCCTTGGAAGTGCAGCAACCACGCTTTCGGCATAAGCCTTGATAAGCATACCGCGATCTGGCACATGCACTTCTGCTAAGCGTCCTCGCGGCGTAATGTGTATCTGCAATCGCCCACCACCGGCTGGATAAAAGCCATAGCGTTCTAACGAAACCTCAATCGCTGCACCCATCCGCTGCAACAGGGGTAAAAACGCCCGTTGCAGAAAATGGAAAGGTGGGCTCATTGGATTATGTGTCCCCCCCTCTAAGATAAGATGGCTTGGTTCAGTCGCCATCAATAACGCCGGCAACACGGTTTGCAGCACTAAAATACAACTACCGGCCGTGCCAATGCTAAAGCTATATTGACCACCTTGAATCTGTTCAGGTTTAAAAAATAGTTCTTGTGAGCCTACCCAATCCCCTTGAACGTCCGCATGACAAATCTGCGCTGCGGCTTGTACAGCGGTTAAATGTTGGCGCATTAATCCTGGCTTTTTACGGTTGCCCCGAATAGCGTTAATGTGGAAGGCTTGTCCCGTACACATCGACAAACTCAGCGCGGTGCGTAAAATTTGTCCACCGCCTTCACCCAGCGAACCGTTTATTATTATGCTCATGTCCTCTCCTAAATAGAATGTCCTTGCCGAGGGTATCTGGCAAGACTAACCCTCGCTGCCATACCTAAGGCTACAACTATGCCAAGGCTTTTATTTGTTGCTATTTTTTTGTAACGTATTGTTTAGTATTATGCTATTTTTGCATTGCTACATTGTGATGACGCTTCTGCTGCATGACTCTTCATTATTGCTTAGCTATAGCTATCAACTTTTATAATTCTCGCTAATGAAAAAAATTGTTGTGATTGGTTTTTTGGGGACGCAGCTGGACGCAGGTATTTCCAGTGCGCGTTGGGAACGCTGGCGACCAACGATTGATATGACGCGGCATGAGGAGTTAGTCATATCGCGGTTAGTGCTGCTGTATGATCGTCATTACCAAAAACTATTGCAATTAGTACACGCTGACATTGCGGCCATTTCACCTGAAACAGAGGTCATTCCGTACCAAGTGAACATCCACGATCCGTGGGATTTTGGTGAAGTGTATGCCGCATTGTTTGATTTTTCCCGTAGCTATCCCTTTACTCCTGAGCAAGAAGAATACTGGGTTCATCTAACAACCGGCACCCATGTCGCGCAAATTTGTTGGTTTTTAATGGTCGAGACGCGTTATATCCCAGGTATTTTGCTGCAAACCGCGCCGCCTAGCCGTGCCAATATCGGTAAGCCTGGCAAGTACACCTTGATTGACTTAGATTTGAGCCAATACGATTCAATTGCGCAACGGTTTGCCCATGCACACAATGAAGCAATTACCTTGCTCAAATCTGGCATTTCCACCGGCAATAGTACGTTTAACCTCTTAATTAACGAAGTTGAACAGGTGGCTGTGCGTTCTAAAGCACCGATGTTACTTATGGGGCCTACAGGTGCGGGCAAGTCGTTTTTAGCCAAACGAATTTATGACCTTAAAAAAGCGAGACATCAGATAACTGGCGCTTTTGTTGAAATAAATTGTGCGACCTTACGAGGCGAGGGTGCTGCGTCAACCCTATTTGGTCATGTTAAAGGCGCGTTTACAGGTGCACTACACGAACGGGCAGGTTTATTACGTTGCGCCGAAAACGGCTTATTATTTTTAGATGAAATCGGCGAGTTAGGTCTTGATGAACAAGCGATGTTGCTGCGTGCAATCGAGGAAAAAAGATTTTATCCAGTAGGAAGTGATCAAGAAGTTAGCAGTAACTTTCAATTGATGGCAGGGACACACCGGGATTTACGCGCAGAGGTAGACAACGGAAAGTTTCGAGAAGATTTGTTGGCACGGATCAATTTATGGACGTATCACTTGCCGAGCTTAGCGCAGCGGCGTGAAGATATCGAACCTAATCTTGATTATTTATTAACGCAACAGTCGATTGAGTTAGGGCATAACATCAGCTTTAACAAAGAAGCAAGGCAACTGTATCTTGAGTATGCAACGTCTTCTAAGGCACATTGGCGAGGTAATTTTCGGGATTTAGTCGCCTCGATTACACGCCTTGCGACGTTGGCTGAAGGAGGGCGTATTGGCATAAGCCAAGTAAACCATGAAATAGAACGGCTGGCATCTGCGTGGCAAACGCCACCTGCAACACAAGCTAATGCACAGGACAACTCGCTCACCTCCGAACAATGGGCGGAGCTGGACTTGTTTGAGCGCTTGCAACTGCAAGCCGTTATTCGTGTGTGCCAAGACTGTAGTAGCCTTTCAGACGCGGGGCGCAGCTTATTTGCCATTTCTCGTACTCAACGCAGCGTTGCCAATGATGCCGACCGCTTAAGGAAATATCTGGCAAAATTTGGCTTAACTTGGGCAAACATTCAAGTTAAACCACCTAGCTTTTAAATTGCTAACATTGTGAATGTAGGGTAATTACTCAACCAGGTAAAATACCGTTCGAACTGAACCTCATCTACCCTTGCTATTTATCACTCAGAAAACCTTAACGCGTGTGTTACTGCCAAGTGCATCGTGTAACGCTTTAGCAATCGCATTCTTTTCGCGCTCATGATTATCCCACCAAGCCTCATCACCTGAATCAGGAGGATTAAATGTTTCATCATAATCTCTCTGCCATGCGAACAGGCGACGCACGAGTTGAAATGGTAAAAAAATAAGATCATATCCAATCATTCTTCCTGCGCTATCCCAAAGGCCACTGCTACCAAAATCACAATCGACATGTAATTCTTCGAGCTAATGGGTGTAATTTTTACGAACCATATCTTGTTCAGCTACCCGTTGTGGTACACCGCTAACATTCAGTGATGTTTCGGGTTCAACACAATTATGTACTGGAAAATAGTTTATCGTTGGATTATTCATAAGGAATATTAATTATGACAAATTTTTACCGACTCTATTAAGTCATCAATCAAATCAAAACGATTGTCTGTCACCATAATAAAATGGCAACGTCCATTTGATAACGATGCCCATAATTCACCGATAATCCTGTCGTTATTCACCTTTTTTGTATCAAAACGATCAGCACCTTTATATTCGACAACCAAAGTAGAATCATCGGGTAATACACAAACAAAATCAGGAAAAAATTTACCTGTGGCTTTTTGTAAGGAAAACGCGCCATTACCCTGTACTAAATTTCTTAGCCAAAATTTAATGCGCTGGTCTTCTGCCAGTTGGTCAAGGTGACAGGCACACGCAAACTCTTCTTTAGAATCAAACTCCCCTATTTGCCCGTAGTAATGATGCCGAAAATTATAATAACCATACTTGTCAGGATCATAGTATTTATTAGGCGAATAAAAGACAGGGAACTCAAAAGCATAATCATCACTCATTATTGCCTCTCTTTTTTCAAATAAGGTTTCTTGATAAGCATCATTAACGGCGGACTTACGCAGTGCATTAATGCGTTTTTCTAGCAAGGTACAGACAAAAAACTTCTGTTCATTAACAACCACTAAATTAAAACTGGCTATCAAATTTTGTAACCACTCAGCAATAAACGTTCGTTTAATTGGATGTGTAACAGTGCGATTAGGGATATTACGACACAGCCACGCTGTCAACTTTACGTTATCCCAATGCTCAGGTTCATAAACAAAATTAAGGTTGCGTTGTAACATCCCTATGTAATTTGTTTCTACTTTCCCCTTATCGTTAATATCAATTTCCCCCGTGCTATGCTTCAACGCGGCGGCGAATTGGCTCAAATCATCTTTAGTCAGTGTCGCGTCACAGCGTGATAAATCCCACGGATAATCCAGCATTTCAGGATCAAACACCTGCAATTCGCCTTGTACATAAATGGCTAATTGTGGCACACGCACTTTTACACCGCGTTCTGCGGGTGTTTGAAAATGCTCATAAGCATCGGCACGGCTTAGCTCAACAACATCGTCAATGATTATTTTCGAGGATTCATCTTGAACACTGATTTTTAATGCGATCTTATCTTCATCGGTTAAAGCGTTATGAACCGTTAAGGTTTTTGTGTCTTCTGTCCAAGTGATTTTTGCTTTGGTTGCTTTAGGTACTGTCGTTAAATTTGGTTTTTCAGGTAACACAACAGGAATTGGCGGTATTTTTTTATCAGCCCAGCGTTCCCAATCATCTTGTCTAGGTTTAAGTGGCTTAACATAGTCACCTACCGCTTTACGATCAAAGCCCGCGCTATTCACTAAACTGTCTTTTAATGCGGCGGCAGCTGTGGTGAAACTAGACGACACCACATAAGCATACGATTGATTCAACTCTGGCGCGTGACGATGTACTGCGTCGGGTTGGCGTAAAATACGCCCCAACAACTGTTCCACCGCCGTTGATGAATGTACATTAGCGATACTAACTAAAATATAAGCAAACGGACAATCCCAGCCTTCGGCTAAGGCTTTTTGCGTAATCACAAATTTTATCGGGCAGGCTTTATCTTTAATACCCAGTGGATAATCAGCGGCAACTTTCATTAAGCCTTTTTCCTCGCCTGTCGCAATCACAATTTCCTCTTCGGGTATATGATGATTGTCGATTAATTCCTGTTTTACTTTGAAAACATCCCGCGTTTCTACTCCTGCTTTTTTAGGTTCAGCTTGAATCAACACAATAGGACGTAAATAATTACTGCCTTTTTTATAGTCTTTATCGGCGAACTCTTGCAAGGTATTACGTTGAGTCACCGCAGCCGATAAGCATTTTTGCCAGTCTGGTTCTGCTTCTAACAGAATGGGCATTTTTATCATTTGCTGTTCTTTTAATTCAGCCGCCGAAACGCTATACAGCACATTAGACGGCGTTTTAAGCAAATCAGGCGTAGCGGTGAGTTCCATAATGCCGCTAGGATTAAACTTTGCCAGCGTATCAAAACCCAATTCCGTGCGATTATTATGCGCTTCATCGACAATCACAAACGGACGGCGTAAGCGTAATACATTGGCTAATGAAAACGGCGTAGTATCACCGTCTTTCAATAACAGACGTTTTTGTTCAGCGTTCAAATTATCAAAATGCGCCATTAACGCGCCATTGTTTTCATACACCTTACGGTTTTCTTCGCTTGCCACTTGAAAGGCTTGGCGCGTTGCCACAATTACCGTTGTAGAGGTGTTCAGCGTCGCAGGCGTCACACTTTTTGCTTCATCCAAACTAAGAACCGTAATCGCGCCAGCGGTCAATAATGCCGCGTGTAACGGATGTTCACGGTCTTTTAAACCTTGTAATGTTTGCTCTTTAATTTGATTTGATGGCACTAACCACAAAATCACACTGTGTTCTGTACGCAGTAACAAGCGATTAATCAACTGTATGCTAGTTGCCGCTAACCACGTTTTGCCGCCGCCTGTAGGCACACGCAAACAAAAATACGGCATCCCCTCAGCAAAACTGTTTAACGGCTGATAAGACACCCCCGTCTTTTTATAAAACGCTAAATTAGGGTCGTCCAATTCACGGCACGCCTCAAAATACTGGCTAATGCTCTGTAAAACCTGCTTTTGATAGTCTTTCGGTTCAAAATAATTCATGCTTGCCTTATGCTAAAGCGTTGAAAATCAATATGTCGGTAATAACGACTACCCACGGCTAAATTCAATTCTTCAACACTCAAAATCCCCTCATGCAAACGTTTTGCAGTGAGTGCGTAAAGCGCGGTTAAAAAATCTGGCAATTTATTTTTAATCACCTCAAAAATAATCACAATATCCAAAGCAACATAATCATGCGCTATTCGGTGTCTTAATCCACGAATTTTACCCCAAGGAATATCAGGACTATTTAGCAATATATCATCACTTAACTTTCCAACCGTTTCACCGATGTGCATTAACAACGTCAGTGTGGCATTAAAATTAATCTGCTCGTTATATTCAAAAAAACATTCAGCTGTTTCAATATCTTTACTATAAAGTATTACTTTCTCTATAGATTCAATCATAGAAAGTAAATACAACAAGTCATTCTTTTTATCCTTCAACATAACGTATATCTTCCATTGCTCTATGCAGCACAATTGGATTTGCCCAATTTTTTAACATCACATCCAAAGGATTATCAATAATCTGCTCTAAACATTGCTTAAATTGCAAAGCGGTTTCTAGCGAGACATCATCTTCAATTAATAAATCAATATCCTGTGCGGGTTCATTACGCGCAAATGAACCAAACACGCCTAAGCGGGAAATGGCGAATTGCTGTAAAAGTTTTTGCTGTTTAAGTAGCGTTTGTAGACCATCTACTGACGATAAATGTTGTCGTTGATTCATTATTAAATACTCCAAATAATACACAGGAGTCCAATAGCTTTAGCTATTGGCTTTAAAAAACAGCTAAAGCTGTTTTACTCCTACACATTTAATTCATACGGGGTTTGTTTCAGCACAATCTGTTTACGATTCAGCCAACTGTCACCGCCACGACAGGCGGTTGCATAGATTATTTTTCGCCCCTGAAACGGCGGCAAATTTTTATAAATAGACGGTGTTAGCACATTGCCTTTTTCGGGATCGTTATCGCCCAGAATACCGTTATAGAGTAAATACACCGCGTTGTTATTGAACACGCCCAATAAAGGCGAATTGGCGTTGCCTGTAAAACCCGTACCCGTTTCTTTAAACCAGACAAATTCAGCTAATTGGGCAAAGGTGACATCGGGGCGCACTTGACCATCAGCGGTGAATAACGGCTCTTGGGATAAGCGGTAGAATTGGAAGCCACTGCCTAAGCCTTCGACTTGCTCACCTTTGGCATTGTCGTAACCTTCAATCACTCGTTTATTGCGTTCGGCGGTGACGGTTTCGGCGATGGTTTTATCCATTTCTACCAGAATGAATTGCCGATTGTCGCCGTCTTGTTTGTTGAGATTTAGCACGGCGTGGGCGGTTGTGCCGCTGCCTGCGAATGAGTCGAGGATGATGTCATCGTTTTTTGTTATCCATTTAACGACACGCTCTATTATTTTTACGTTTTTCTCTGTATCAAAACTGGTTTGAGTTCCGCTCAACAATATATCCATCCAATTATCACTTAACAATTTTCCACTACTAGGCGGAACGTAATATTGAATACTGTTGCTATCTTCGTTCTGCCTAACGAAATCTAGTTTTTCATTAGCGGATGTTAAAGAATCAATAAACCATTCATCTAATGTCATATTCTCTGAAATATTGCTCAAATAATATTTGTAGTTTTCGATAGCTTTAATGGTTCTATTTTTTTCCCACCGCCATTGACCTGTTTCTGGTTTATAGTCAAAAAGTTCATAGCGCATGGTTGGTCTATCTGTCCCTCTCCAAAATGTGTCCCACTTTCCAGCCTTTTCTATTTCATGCTCCAGCATCAATTTTGGGAATCGAGTATTTCTTTGTTTGGAATACATTAAAATATATTCATGCCCTGTTGATAGCGCACTAAGGTCTTCAAATTGTGCCTGAACATTTTTTATACCTCGTCTGACTACAATGGTGCTTTTATAGCAACTTATTCCAAAAATTTCGTCCATCAAAAACCGAAGTGCTGTTACTTCATAATCATCAATCGAAACAAAGATAACGCCATCCTCACGCAAAAACTCCCTAAGCAACAACAAACGCGGGTACATCATGCACAACCATCTATCATGACGGTCTAAGGTTTCGTCTTCCTTACCAACCACCGAACCCAACCATCGCTTAATTTCAGGGCTGTTGACATTATCGTTATACACCCAGCCTTCATTGCCGGTGTTATAAGGCGGGTCGATATAAATACATTTCACCTGTCCTGCAAACCTAGGCAACAACGCTTTCAGTGCGTGTAAATTATCACCCTGCACAATTAAATTACCGCACTCATTCTCGCCACAATCCAGTTCTGGCACACGCTCCAACAACCGATAAGGCACATCCTTATGGTGTTTTACTACGGCTTCTTTTCCTATCCAATTCAATGTTGGCATGACTATTCACTCATTCCTGCGTGGTTAAAAATCTAGCTGCGTAACGCCGGCTTCATAGATTAGCAAATGGTTCTCAGCCAGGAAACGG